>DASZFV010000418.1:0-11550 GCA_035939455.1 Polyangia bacterium | reverse complement strand
AGTTCGTGGGCAGCCAGGTCCTCGACGACATCGGCGCGTTCCTCGTGGACTTCCAGGTCGTGCTCGCGGGTTTCCTCGCGCGCGCCGCCGAGATCGATCGGTTGCTGCGCGGCCCCGACGTCGCGTTCCTGCTCGTGCTCGCGCCCGAGGTGGCCGCCGTCGACGAGGCGATGTACTTCCACGGCCGCCTGCGGCAGGCCGCCATCCCGGTCGGCGGGTTCGTCGCGAACCGCGTGCACGAGGCGCCCGGGCTCGACGACGCGGCGGCGCTCGGCGCGGCGCTGCGGGCGCGGCCCGAGACGCGCGGTGTCCCGGACGCGGCGATTGAGGACGTCGCGGCGCGCCTCGCCGCCCTCGCGCGCGAGGCCGAGGCGCTGCACGCGTCCGAACGGCGCGAGCTCGCGCGCCTGGCCTCGAGCGCGCCCGGCATCCCCGTGACCGAAGTGCCGCTGCTCGACCACGACGTCGACAACCTGGCCGAGCTGCGCGCCGTCGGCCGCTGGCTCGAACGCTGAGCCCTAAAGAACGCCTCCCTTGCCACGGCGCACGGGACGGGGCGCGGGGGGCGCGGCTGGCGAGCGGCGCGGGGGAGGTTTGGGGGGTGCGCGCGCCGCGAGCTCGTCGAGCGCGCCCAGGGCCGACTCGGGCGCGCCCACGAGCAGGTCGACGGCGAGGCCGCGCCAGACGAGGGCGAACACGCCCGCGGCGCCGCGCACGACGACGCGATGCGGGTCCTCGCCGGGCGCCGGGGCGGCGCCGAGCGCAGCCAGCGCGGCGGCGGCCGCGCGCGCGAAGTCCTCGGCGTCCGTGACGTCGTCCCATGCCGTGGACCAGACTGCGAAGGGCGGAGGGGGAGCGCCGGCATCCGGCGCGCGCGCCGCGACCGCGACGTAGAGCACGGCGCGATCGCCGCCCCACCCGGCGGCCGCGCGTTCGGCGATGTTCGACGGCACCGCCGCGGCGAGCCAGCAGCGCGCGCCGAGCTCGCCGAGCACGTCGCTCGCCGCCTCGCGCCAAGCGCCGCCGAGCGCTCGCAGCTTCTGCGCCGGCAATGAAATGGGCCGCTCGCGCGCGGCGTACTTCTCGGGGTGGAGAATCTGCTCGGAGGACTGCGGCGGATCGGCCCAGAGGGCGTCGACCGCGCTCCAGGTTTGTCGGGCGCGCACGCGCGCGACGAAGGCCATCCCGTCGGCGTGAGCAAAGCTCGCGTTCTCGCGCAGCCAGGCCGGGACGTTGGACGCTCCCGGCGCCCCGGCGATCGACGTCGCGAAGGCCGGCAAGGCATGGCCGGACGTGAGCGCGCCCGCCGGATCGTCGAGCTCGAGCGCCGTGAGGGAGGCATCGCCTTCGATGAGGGCGGCCCGCGCCCGCTCCGCGTCCCCGTCGAGGTGATGGCGTCCCTCGAGATCGATCCCGAGCAGGTCGCGGATGCCGAAGCGCTGATCGGCGAGCGCGTGGGCGAGCGCGTGAGCGAGCGCCAGCCGCTGCTCGCCGAGCGGGATCCAGTCGGGGACGAAGAGCCTTCGGCCGAGCGGGTCGTAAGAGGCCACCGGACCCGCGTCGAGCGCCGCGCCGCCGAGGCGCGCCCCGTCAGTTGCCGAGGGCAAGAGCCCCAGACGCTCCCAAAGGCGGGCCCGTGCGCCCAGCTCCGGATCGGCGGCCGCGGCCGCGCGCTCGGCTTCGCGGCGGGCCTGCGCCTCGGCGCGCGTCTCGACGCCGCGCTCGAGCGTCCCGCGGAACGGAAGGCGGCGCAGCGCGCCGACCTCGACGAGCAGGCGGTCGGTGGCGGCGCGCATGTCCGGGTCCAACAATGGCGCGGTCGCGGCGACGGCAGCGGCGAGCATCGCCAGCGAGAGCGCGGGGGCGCCAGCCATGCGCGGCAGTTTGAGGTAAATAGGCTCCGCGTTCAATGACGACGCCCGTCTCGACCTCCCCCTCGTTCGATCATGAGACGGCGCCCGACCAGCGCGGCGCCGGACAAGCCTTGCGGGAGATCGAGGCCCACCTCGACGCGGGCGCGCGCGTCGTCGAGGTCTACGGCGCGGGCGGCTCGCTCGGCGCCGCGCTCGCGGCGCGCCTCGCGGCCCGCGACGGCGCGGGCCTCCTCGTCTACGTCTGCGCCGACGAGGACGCAGCCGAGGCGCGCCTCGACGACCTGTCGTTCTTCCTGCCGCCGCCACCCGCGAGCGACGACCCGATCGCGCCGCCCGCGGCACTGCAGCTCGCCGCGCCCGAGCCCTCGCCCTACGCCGAGATGCAGGCCGATCGACGCGCCCTCCTGGGCCGCATGGCGGCGCTCTTTCGGCTCGCGCGCGGCTTCGCGCCGCCCGTGCTCGTGGCCTCGGCGTCCGCGCTCTTTCGGCGCGTCGTGCCTCGCGCGCCCTTCGAGGCGCTCTGCTGGACGATCGGCGCCGCCGCCGTGATCGACCGCGACGAGACGATCGCCCGCCTCGTCCGCGCCGGCTTCTCGCGCGCGTCAGTCGTCGAGGACCCCGGCACCTTCGCCGTGAGGGGCGCCGTCATCGACGTCTTCCCGCCCGTCTACCGGCACCCGGTGCGCATCGAGCTCTTCGGCGACGAGGTCGAGGGCCTGCGTCTCTACGACGCGGCGACGCAGCGCACGCTGCGCCCGCTGCGCGAGCTGCACCTGCACCCCGTGCGCGACACGATCAAGACCGCCGGCGCCGACCCCCGCGCCAAGATCCTCGCGGCCGCCGACGCCGCCGTCTTCCCGTCGTCGAAGACGCGCCACATCCTCGATCAGATCGACGAGGGCGAGGCCTTCTTCGGCGTGGAGGCGCTCGCGCCCGCCTTTCACGCCCGCATGGAGACAGTCTTCGACTACCTGCCGAAGGACGCGCTGCTCGTCGTCGAGGATCCGGAGGCCGTCCTCGAGGCGGCGCGGCGGCAGGCCAGCAAGCTGCGCGAGACGGTCGTCTCGCGGCGCGCCGAGCACCGCATCGCGCTCGACGCCGGCGAGTTCGTGCTGCTCGAGGACGAGGCGCGCGCCGCGCTCGAGGGCCGCCCGCGCGTCGAGCTGCCGCCGGTCGAGGTCGTGCGCTTCGGGCCGCAGGACGACGGCGCGGCGCCGCGCGTGCACGTCGTGGCCGAGCCCAACACGGGGCTGCGCGCGGAGCTGCAGCGCGCGCGCGGCGAACAGACGAGCGAGCGCCTCGCGGCCGCGCACCCAGATGCCGCCGCGGTCGACGTCGGCAAGCCCCTCCGCGATCGGCTGCGCGCCTGGATGGGCCAGGGCCAGCGCGTGCGGCTCGTCGCGCCCAACCGCGCGCACGCCGATCGCCTCGCCGGGTTGCTCGCGGCGTGGGGCCTCGCGCCCGAGACCATGGCGCGCGGGCACGCCCCCGGGTGGCTCTTCGACGACCAGGGCGAGACCGCGGGACCCGCGCGGCAAGAGGCCGCGCCCCTCGCCGTTCTCTCGGGACCGCTCGCGCGCGGGTTCCGCCTGCCCGCCGATCGGCTCGTGCTCGTCGCCGAGGAGGAGATCTTCGGGCCGCGCGCGCACCGCGAGCCCCCCACCGCGAAGGCGAACTCCACGCCCGGGCTCGGCGATCTCGGCGAGATCACGGAGGGCGACGCCGTCGTCCACGACGAGCACGGCATCGGACGCTATCGGGGCCTCAAGAAGCTCACCGTGCGCGGCGTACCGCAGGACTTCCTGCACCTCGAGTACGACGGCGGCTCGGTCTACGTGCCCGTCTACCGCATCGGGCTTTGCCACCGCTACTCGGGCGGCGAGGTGGACGCCGTCCGCCTCGACAAGCTCGGCGGCAAGACCTGGGCAGACAAGCGGCGGCGCGTCTCCGCGGAGGCGCGTAAAGTCGCCGAGGAGCTCTTGCAGCTCTACGCGCAGCGCGCCGCGCTCGCGGGGCACGCCTTCCCAGCGCCGGACGCCACCTTCCAGGAGTTCGAGGAGACGTTCCCCTTCGAGGAGACGCCAGATCAGGCGCGCGCCATAGAGACCGTGCTCACCGACATGCAGCACGGCGTCCCCATGGACCGGCTCATCTGCGGCGACGTCGGCTACGGCAAGACCGAGGTCGCGCTGCGGGCGACGCTGCTCGCCGTGCTCGGCGGCAAGCAGGCGGCGCTGCTCGCGCCCACGACCGTGCTGGCCGAGCAGCATCTCATGACGTTCCGCGAGCGCTTCGCCGACTTCCCCGTGCGCGTCGCGGGGCTGTCGCGTTTTCGCGGCAAGGCCGAGCAGAGCCAGACGATCGCGGCGCTCGCCGCGGGCCACGTCGACGTCGTCGTCGGCACGCACCGCGTGCTCTCGCGCGACGTTCGCTTCAAGGATCTCGGCCTCGTCGTCATCGACGAGGAGCAGCGCTTCGGTGTCGCCCACAAGGAGCGCCTCAAGGAGCTGCGCACGCAGGTGGACGTCCTCACGCTCACGGCGACGCCCATCCCGCGCACGCTGCAGATGTCGATGGGCGGCCTGCGCGAGATCTCGATCATCGCGACGCCGCCCGCCGACCGCCTCGCGATCCGCACCTTCGTGTGCCGCTTCGACCCGGCGCTGTTGTCGGACGCGCTCGCCAAGGAGCTCGCGCGGGGCGGCCAGATCTTCTACGTGCACAACCGCGTCGAGGACATCGCGCGCGAGGCCGAGAAGGTGCGCGCCCTCGCGCCCGCGGGCACGCGCGTCGCGATCGGCCACGGCCAGATGCCTGAGGGCGAGCTGGAGAAGGTCATGGTGGACTTCGTCGACGGCCGGTTCGACGTGCTCGTGTGCACGACCATCATCGAGTCGGGCCTCGACATCCCGCGCGCCAACACGATGATCGTGAACCGCGCCGACAGATTCGGCCTCGCGCAGCTCTATCAGCTGCGCGGGCGCATCGGCCGCTCGCGCGAGCGCGCCTTCTGCTACCTCGTCGTCCCCGACGAGGGCCGCATGACGCCCGAGGCGAAGGCGCGGCTGGCCGTACTCCAGCGCTTCACGGAGCTCGGCGCCGGCTTCCAGGTCGCGACGCACGACCTCGAGATCCGCGGCGCGGGCGAGCTCTTGGGCGAGCGCCAGCACGGCGCCGTGGCCGCCGTGGGCTTCGAGACCTATGCCAAGATCCTCGAGGAGGCCGTGGCCGAGCTGCGCGGCGAGCCCATCAAGCGCGAGCTCGACCCCGAGATCACGGTCGACGTGCCGGCGTTCCTGCCCGACGACTACCTGCCCGACACGGGTCAGCGGCTGGACTTCTACCGGCGTCTCGCGCAGGCCCGCAACGAGGACGACGTACGCGCGACGCTCGAGGAGCTGCAAGATCGTTACGGCCCCCTCCCCGACGAGGCGCGCCTCCTCGGCGAGGTCATGGTCGACAAGACGCTCGTGCGCACGCTCGGGGCCCAGGCCTACGAGCTGTCGGCCGCGCGCGTCGTGCTGACGCTCGGCGAGGGGACGCGCCTCGACCCCGCCAAGGTGCTCAAGCTCGCGCATGCGAAGGGCAGCCGCTGGAAGCTCTCGCCCGAGATGCGACTCGCGTATGCGTTCACCGAGGCCGAGAAGGCCGAGCGCATGCGGGCGGCCCGCGCGCGCCTCGGCGATCTCGCGAAGCTGATCGGCTGACCGCGAGTCCGCTCTTCTCAACGAGACCGGTCGGACATACCTTGCCCCCATGCGGTGGCAAGACGAGCGGCGCAGCGACAACGTCGAGGACCGGCGCGGCTTCTCGGTGCGCGGCGGCGCCATCGGCGGCGGCGCCATCCTCGTCGCGATCGTCGCTGCCCTCCTCGGCGCGCCGCCGAGCTTCGTGCGCGCGCTCCTCGGCGGCGGCCAGGCCGACGGCGACGGCACGACCACGCGCCCCGTCGATCCGGCCGAGAACGCGCGCGTCGACTTCGTGAAGGCCGTCCTCGGCAGCACCGAGGACGTCTGGAGCGGCGTGCTTCCCGAGGAGACCGGCCATCGTTACGTCCCGCCGAAGCTCGTGCTCTTCTCGGGCGCCGTCGAGTCGGCCTGCGGCTTCGAGAGCGCCGCCGTGGGTCCGTTCTATTGCCCGCCCGACCGCCGCGTGTACCTCGATCTCGCCTTCTTCCGCGAGCTCGCGCAGCGCTTCGGGGCGCCGGGCGACTTCGCGCAGGCCTACGTCATCGGCCACGAGGTGGGCCACCACGTGCAGAACCTCCTTGGCGTCTCGGCGCGCGTCGAGGCTTCGCGCGCGAACGCATCGCGCGCCGAGGCCAACCACCTCTCTGTCCAGACGGAGCTCCAGGCCGACTGCCTCGCGGGGGTGTGGGCTGTCCACGCCAACCAGACGCGCCACCTGCTCGAGCCCGGCGACATCGAGGCCGCCGTGCGCGCCGCCTCCGCGATTGGCGACGACAAGCTCCAGCGCGAGGCCCGCGGCCGCGTCGTGCCCGATTCGTTCACGCACGGCTCTTCGGAGCAACGCGTGCACTGGCTGCGCGCAGGCTTGCACCGCGGCCGCGTCCAAGATTGCGACACGTTTGGTTCGGGACCCTGATGAGGGTCCCGCGCCCCCGGCGCGCAGGGGGACGCGCTCGTCGGCCGGGCCGACGCCGCGAACGAGCTGAAAGTCGACTCGAGCGTGCCTGAACAAATTACCAGCTATGGCGTCCCCGCGCCGGTGCCCCAAACCGAGACCTCCTGCTAGGCTCCATGGCATGTACATGCTCCTCCACCTCGCGGTCCTCACGCTCACGATCGTGGCACTCGCGCGCACGCTCCCGGACGTCCAGATCAAGAGCATCGGCTCGGCCTTCATCGTGGCCGTCGTCTTCAGCGTGCTGAACTTCTTCCTCGGCTGGTTCATCAAGCTGATGCTGGTCGTCCCGACGATCCTCACGCTCGGGGTCCTCATCCTCTTCATCCCGTTCATCGTCAACACGATCTTGTTGTGGCTCACGGACAAGGTGCTGAGCACCTTCAGGATCAACAGCCTGGCGAGCCTGCTCATGTCGGCGGGCGCGATCACGGCGGTGAACGCGCTCATGCACTTCGCGCTGCGGTCGCTGGCCGCAGGCCACGGCTACCTGGTCTCACCCGGCCCGACGCGCTGGATCTGACGCCGAAGGCGTGTAATCTCTGCCGCATGCGAACGCTCCCCGCTCGGTCTTCGTCGCGCTTTCTCTCCCTCTCCGCCGCGGCGCTGCTCCTCGCGGCGGCCGCCTGCAAGAAGTCGTCGATCAAGCCCACGCAGGACAAGGGCGACCTGTCGCAGGTCGTGGCCCAGGTCGGCGACGAGGTCATCACCGTCGGTGACGTGCAAGAGCGCATCAACAAGCAATCGCCCTTCATCCGAGCGCGCTACACGACGCTCGACAAGAAGAAGGAGTTCCTCGACAACCTCGTGCGCTTCGAGGTCATGGCGGGCGAGGCGCAGAAGCGCGGCTACGACAAGGATCCCGAGGTCCAGCGGGTCATGAAGCAGCAGATGATCTCGAAGTTCCTGCAGAAGGACTTCGAGTCGAAGGTCAAGGTCGAGGACGTGCCGGAGGCCGACGTCGAGAAGTACTACAAGGACCACCCGGACGAGTTCAACAAGAAGGACGAGGTCCGCGTGAGCGAGATCCTCCTCAAGGACAAGCCCAAGGCCGACAAGGTCTACAACGAGGCCAAGGCGCAGTCGAAGACGGCGGGCGCCGACCAGAAGGGTTTCCGCGAGCTCGTCACGAAGTATTCGGAGGACGAGGAGTCAAAGCAGCGCGGGGGCGATCTGACGTTCTTCGACAAGGACTCGACGGCCTACCCGAAACCCATCATCGAAGCGGCCTTCAAGCTCGGCGACGTTGGCGACGTCGCGCCGCCCGTCAAGACCGACAAGGGCTGGGTCGTGCTCAAGCTCACGCAGAAGCGGCCCGGGTTCAACCGCCCGCTCGCGGAGGTCAAGCGCCAGATCCAGCAGCGCTTGTTCCGCGACACGCGCACGAAGGCGCTCGACGCCTTCATCGCCGATCTCAAGAAGAACACGAAGATCGACATCCACGAAGACAACCTCGGCAAGGTCGTCATCGAGAACGGCATGGAGGGCGGAGGCGCCGGTTCCCCGCGCGGGATGTCCGGCGATCCGCACGCGCTCGGCGCGTTCCCGGGCGGCGGCGGCCCGGGCATGATGCCGGGGGGCATGCCGCCCCAGCGCACGCTCTTGCAGGGCAAAAAGCCGTGAAACGTCTGGCCCTTCGGCTCGCGCGCGCATTCGCGATCGTGGCGCTGGTCGGGTGGGCGGGCCGCGCCGAGGCGCGCCTCGTCGAGAAGATCGCGGCGGTCGTGGGCGACAATATCGTCCTCGCGAGCGAGGTAGAGGAGAAGGCGGCGCCCCTGCTCGCCGACGCGAACAAAATCACCGAGCCCGCCAAGCGGAGCGCGCGCGCGACGGCGCTGCGCCGCGAGGTGCTCGACCGGCTCATCGACGACGAGCTCATCCTGCAGCAGGCATCCGACCTCAAGCTCTCCGTCTCGAGCGAGCAGGTCGATCAGTCGATCGAGGAGATCAAGAAGCAGAACAGCCTCGACGACGACCAGCTCCGCGAGGCGCTGCGGGGCCAGGGGATGAGCATGGCGAGCTACCGCGCCGACCTCAAGAAGCAGCTCCTGCGCTACCGCGTGCTCAACATCGCCGTGGGGTCGCGCGTCTCGATCTCCGACGACGAAGTGAAGGCCTACTACGACCGCCACATGAAGACGGGCGACAACGTCCAGGTGCGCGCGAGCCACATCTTCGTCGCGATCCCCGACGGGGCCGACGCGGCGGTCGTCGCCGACAAGCAGGCCCAGGCGCAGAAGTTGCTCGAGCGGGCGCGGGGCGGAGAGGACTTCGCGAAGCTCGCCAAGCAATTCTCCGACGACGCGGCGACGCGCGGTGACGGCGGCGACCTCGGCACCTTTGGCAAGGACATGCTGCCCAAGGCCATCGAGGAGATCGTCTTCAGCATGAAGCCGGGTGAGATCGCCGGTCCCGTGCGCGCCGACCGCGGCTTCCACGTCATCAAGCTCGTCGAGCGCAAGGTCAAGGACGCCAAGCCCCTCACAGAGGTCCAGGACGACATCCGCATCCAGCTGCGCCAGAAGGAGATGGAGAAGCAGACCAAGACCTACCTCGCCGAGCTGCGCAAGAAGACGCTGGTCGACGTCAGGTACTGAATGGCCGCTCCCCTTCGTGTAGCTGGGTTCCACTGCGACCCGGAAAAGTGCGTCAACACCGGCTGGCCAGGAGTCACGGCCTTCGGTTGCGTCTCTAACCGGGCGGCCAGGTCAGCCGGCGGCCCGCGAGGACGTGCAAGTGGACGTGCAATACCGTCTGTCCGGCCTCCTCGCCACTGTTCATGACGACGCGGAAGCCCGATTCGCCGTAGCCGGCCTCGCGGGCCAGGCGGGCGCCCGCCAGCATGAGCCGGCCGAGGAGCACGTCGTCGTCAGACTCCGCGTCGGCCAACCGGGCGACGTGCCGCAGCGGAACCACCAGCTGGTGGAAGGGCGCCTTGGGGGCGATGTCCTTGAAGGCGAAGACGTGGTCGTCGCGGTGGGTCACGGCCGCGGGGATCTGGCCATCGCGAATCTTGCAGAAGAGGCAGTCTGTCGTCATGCGTCGCTCCTTGGATTGCGTCAGTCGCGAACGAGCTCGAGCAGGCGGTGGCGCGTCTCGGCGAAGGGCGCCGCCTCGTCGGTGGTTTGGCGCAGGAAGGCCGTGAGCGCGTCCCAGCGCGCGACCGCGGCGTCCGTCGCGGCGTCCGAACCGCGCTCGTAGGCGCCGAGGACGATGAGATCGCGGTGGCGCTCGTGCGCGGCCAGCCACTCGCGCAGGCGCGCCGCGGCCGCGCGGTGCGGGGCCTCGGCGACGGCGGTCATTAGGCGCGAGAGCGACGCGAGGACGTCGATGGCGGGCCAGTGCCCGCGCGACGCGAGTTCGCGCGAGAGCACGACATGGCCGTCGAGGATGCCGCGCACCTCGTCGGCGATGGGCTCGTCCATGTCGCCGCCCGCGACGAGCACGGTGTAGAGCGCCGTGATCGAGCCGCGCGCGTCGGTGCCCGTCCGCTCGAGCAGACGCGGCAAGAGCGCGAAGACGCTCGGCGGGTAGCCCTGCCGCGCCGGCGGCTCGCCCGCGGCGAGGCCGACCTCGCGCTGCGCCCGCGCGACGCGCGTGAGCGAGTCGAGCATGAAGAGCACGCGCTTGCCCTGAGCGCGGAACCACTCGGCGATGGCCGTCGCGACGAAGGCCGAGCGCAGGCGCACGAGGCTGGGCGCGTCGCTCGTCGCGCAGACGACGACGGAGCGCGCACGGCCCGCCGGTCCGAGGGAGGCGTCGAGGAATTCGCCCACCTCGCGGCCGCGCTCGCCCACGAGCGCGATGACGGCGACGTCGGCCTCCGCCTGGCGCGCGATCTGACCGAGCAGCGTCGACTTGCCGACGCCCGAACCAGCGAAGAGGCCGAGGCGCTGCCCCTCGCCGACGGTGAGGAGGGCGTCGAGGGCGCGCACGCCGAGGGGCAGCGGCCGCGTCACGGGCGCGCGCCTCAGCGGATCGGGCGCAGCGCGGTCGACGGCCCAGGGCGCCGCCCCCGCGATGGGTCCGCAGCCGTCGGCTGGGCGGCCCAGTCCGTCGAGCACGCGCCCGAGCAAGCCCGACGCGACGCCGATCGTGAGGGGCCGGCCCGTCGTCGTGACGAGCGCCTCGGGGCCGACCCCCACGAGCTCGCCCAGGGGCATGAGGATGGCCTCGTCGCCGCGGAAGCCGACGACCTCGGCCTCGACGCGCACGCCGGCGGCGTCACCGGCCGGCGGCTCGATCCAGCACAGATCGCCCACGCGGATGCCAGGAACCGTGGCGCGCACGACGAGCCCCGTGACCTCGACGACGCGCCCGGCCTCGCGGCGCGGCGGCGCGCGATCGAGGCGCGCCAGCGCCCGCCCGACGTCGAGCCCGTTGCGGGCGACGCGCGCGTCAGCCACGGGACGGCACCTCGAGGCCGGCGGTCGCGCCGGCCTCGCCGTCCTCATCGGCGGCGGCGAGCACGCGCTCGAACGCCGCGAGCTGCGTCGCGAGACGCGCATCGACGCGTCCCACGGGCGTGTCGACGACACAGCCGTAACGACCCACCCTCTCGTCGGCGACGAGCTCGAGCGCGGCGTCGCCACCGAGCCGCTCGGCGAGAGCTTCACGCGCCGGAGCGACCGCCGCGAGGTCTTCGGGGTGAACCCGGAGCCGCACGAGTCCCACGCGCGTGCGGCAGGCGGCGACCGCTTCGGCCGCGATGTCCGCCATGAGGGTCGGGTCGAGGTCGACGGCGCGCCCCACGATCTTCTCCGCCATGCGCGCGGCGATCGTGAGCGCCGCGGGCCCCACGCGCCCGAGCATGGCGTCGGCTTCCGCCCGTCCCGCGGCGAGCACGCCCGCGAGGCGCGCCGCCGCCTCGGCGCGCCCCTCTTCGAGCCCCCGGAGCCGCGCCTCCTCGAGGGTCGCGGCCGCCCGCGCGCGCGCGTCTTCCAGGATGGTCGCCGCACGCGCCCGCGCGTCCATGAGGACGGCCGGGACGACGTGACCGTGACCTTTGACGACGTGGCCCATGGCGAAGCGA
>DASZFV010000417.1:0-10156 GCA_035939455.1 Polyangia bacterium | reverse complement strand
CCCGCGCCCAGCACCGTCGCCGACCCGAGCTCGCCCGCGCCGAGCTCGCCCGCGCGCGCGCGGATGGCCGCGAGCACGTCGCCGCCCGCGGCCGGCGCGGGCGCCGCGATGAACGTGCCGAGCACGGGCGCGTCGGCCAAGCCCCAGCGCGCGCCGAGGATGGCGGCGTCGCCGTCGAAACGGCCTCGCTCGACTACGAGCGGCCGCCCGTCGCGCCACACGTCGATGACCTGGCGGCAGCGCCCACGGGCGAAGCCTTCGCCCCGCGCCGGCAGGCCGAAGCACAGCACGTCGAGGCCGAGGAAGCGCGCGCCGCTCTCGAGCTGCACGCGCGTCGCGAGCGAGACGTCCGCGCCGTCGTAGAGGATCGTCTCCTGCGGCAGCCATTCGAGGTCGCCGCCACGCGCGACGGCGAGCTCGCTCTCCTGCGCGGCCCCCGGCCCCGCCGTGCGATAGACCTTCGTGGCGGCCGGCGTCGTGAGCAGCGCGTGTGCGCCGCCCGCGACGTGGGCCTCGAGGCGCAGGCGATCGCCGCCCACGATGCCGCCCGGCGGGTGCAGGACGTAGACGTGGCAGACGCTCGGGCCCTCGGGGAAGAACGGGCGCTGGACGGCGAGCGGACCGGTGTGCCGCCGATGCGCGAGGGTCGTGGCGCCGCCGCCCGCCGGCGCGAAACCGAGCTCCAGGCGCGCCCGCCAACCCGGCGCCTCGTCGGCGACCGCGTCAGCCGTGACCGAAGACGACGGGCTCCTGCCAGACGACCAGGGCGAGACAGCCGTCGGGGCTGCTGACGCCGTGGCTGGAGCCGGGGGGGTTGACGATGAAACAAGGCGCGCGATAGGTGCCGTGCTCGTCGATCTGAGAGCCTTCGAAGATCGTGATGTGCTCATAGCCGGGGTGCGCGTGGTGGGACAGCGTCGCGCCGGGAGCGTAGCGCAGCAGGGCCGCGCTCGGCCCCGCGATGCCGTCGCCGTAGATGCGGTGCATGTCGATGCCGGGTCGCAGACGTATCCACGGAAACTCGGGCTCCTTGGCTCGGCGAACGAGATCGGGGAGAACGACGCGACGTTCATTCACGCCTTCACGCCGCGTGCCCCGCCATGTGGCGTCCGATGGCGCCGAGGTCGGCGTCGGCAATGCCGACGTCGTGGACGGCGCGGCCCTCGCTCATGACGACCACGCGGTCCGAGAGCGCGAAGATCTCGTCGAGGTCGGCGCTGATGAGCAGCACGGCCGTGCCGCGGTTGCGCGCCTCGAGGATGCGCGAGCGGATCTCGGCGACGGCCGCGAAGTCGAGGCCGAAGCACGGGTTCGAGGCGACGAGCAGCGAGACGTCCTCGTGCAGCTCGCGCGCGAGCACGGCGCGCTGGACGTTGCCGCCCGAGAGGCTGCCGATGGTGGCGTCGGGGCCGGGCGTGCGGATGCCAAACTCAGCGATGAGCGTGCGCGCGTTCTTGCGCAGCGCGCGGCCGCTCACGAGCGCGCGGGCGAACGCGAACGGCCGGCGATCGAAGCGGCGAAAGCCGATGTTCTCGGCGACGGACATCGCGCCCACGCAGGCGTTGCGCAGCGGCTCGTCGGGCAGGCAGCGCACCTTCTGCGCGCGCATCTCCTCGCGCCTCGCGCGGTAGCGGGCCCCGTTGACGACGATGCGCCCGGCGCGCGGCAGGCGCTGGCCGGCGAGCACCTCGACGAGCTCCTCCTGCCCGTTTCCCGAGACGCCCGCGATGCCGACGATCTCGCCGGCGCGCACGCTCAGCGTGAAGCCCTCGATGGCCGGCGTCCCCAGATCGTCGTCGGCGTGCAGCCCGTGGACCTCGAGCACGGCCTTGCCCGCCTCCCGCGCGACGCGGTCCTGGTTGGCCCTGGGCGGCTCGTCGCCGACCATCATGCGCGCCATCGCCTCTGGCGTGAGGTCGGCCACGCGCCCGCCACCCACGAGCTTGCCGCGCCGGAGCACGGTGACCTCGTCGGCGAACTTCATGACCTCGCGAAACTTGTGAGAGATCATGAGGACGGTGAGCTGGTCGGCGCCCTCGCGCCGGGTCATGCCGCGCAAGAGCCCCAACACCTCGTCGGCCTCGTCGGGCGTGAGCACAGACGTGGGCTCGTCGAGGATCACGGTGTGGCTGCCGAGGTAGAGCTGCTTCAAGATCTCGAGCTTCTGCTTCTGGCCCGCGGCGAGCGTACGCACGGGGAGCGTCGGATCGAGGCGGAACGGCATGCGCGCCATGAACGCGGCGACGCCCTTCGTCTCGGCGGCCCAGTCGAAGACGAACGGGTGATCGCGGCGCGCGAGCACGAGGTTCTCGGCGACCGTCATGTTGTCGACCAGCGTGAAGTGCTGATACACCATGCCGACGCCGAGCGCGGCGGCGTCCCGCGGGCTCGCGATCGCGGCCGTCTTTCCGTCGACCATGACGCGGCCCTCGTCGGCCTGGTAGTAGCCCATGATGCACTTGACGAGCGTGCTCTTGCCGGCGCCGTTCTCGCCGAGCAGCGCGTGCACGCTGCCCGCGGCGAGCTTGAGCGAGACGCCGTCGAGCGCCGTGAACGCGCCGAAGCGCTTCGTGAGCAGGGACGCGTCGATGGCGAGCGGGCGCGTGCTCACGAGAGGGCCTTCGGCGCGAGCGCCTCGATGAACGAGCGCGAGCGCGTCACGGCGCCGAACACGCCGTTCTGCATCTTGATCATCTTGAGCGCGGCGGCGTGGTTGCCGGCGTCGGTCGCACGGCAGCAGTCCTCGAGGAGCAGGCACTCGTAGCCGCGATCGTTGGCTTCTCGCATCGTCGTGTGGACGCAGACGTCGGTCGTGATGCCGGTGAGCACGAGGTTGGCGATCCCCTGCTGGCGCAGGATGAGGTCGAGGTCCGTCGCACAGAACGAGCCCTTGCCGGGCTTGTCGATGACGATCTCGCCGTCGGCGGGCGCGAGCTCGGGGATGATCTGCCAGCCGGGCTCGCCGCGCACGAGGATGCGGCCCTTCGGACCGAGATCGCCGATGCCCAAGTCCTTGTTGTCCCAGGTCTGGCGCGAGCGCCAGCGCTTGTTGGCTGGCAGGTCCGACAGATCGGGGCGGTGCCCTTCGCGCGTGTGGATGATGCGAAATCCCTTCCCGCGCACGTGCTCGAGCAATCGTTTGATGGGGCCGATGCACTCGCGCGTCAACGAAATGTCGTAGCCGAGCTGCGCAATGTAGCCGCCCTCGCCGCAGAAGTCAGTCTGCATGTCGATGACCATGAGCGCCGTGTTCTCGCGACGCAGGTCACCGTTCCAGGGCCATTCGTAGGGTTCGGCGGCAACGTACCGGGGCTTGGCGGCGGGGGCGAGGGATTTCTTCATTCAACCTTCCTCGAGGGCAATCCTCATCGGGCCATCCGGAGCTCGGCGGGTTGACCGACGAGCGCGCGATCGCGCGAGCTCGTCGCGATGATGATCGCGAGCGTGAGGGCGTAGGGCGCGGCGTTGAACAGGTAGTAGCCCGAGGTGACCCCGACCGATTGCAGCGCGGGGCCGAGCGCGCTCGCGCCTCCGAACAGCAGCGACGCGTACAGGCAGCGGATGGGATCCCAGCGCGCGAAGATCACGAGCGCCACGGCCATGAGGCCCTGGCCGCTCGATAGGCCCTCGTTCCAGCTCCCGGGGTAAAAGAGCGACAGGAAAGAGCCGCCCACGCCCGCGAGGAATCCCCCCGCCATCGTCGCGCGCATGCGCACGCGGTTGACGTCGTAGCCCATGGCGCGCGCGGCGTCCGCGCTCTCGCCCACGGTGCGGAGGATGAGGCCCCAACGCGTGCGCCGCAGGACGAAGAGCACGACGCCGCTCATGGCGAGCCCGACGACGAAGAGGACGTTGAGCTGCAGCGCCGAGCGGACCTGCGCCGACGAGCTCCAGAAGCCGAACGGGATGGACGGCAGGTGGGGCGCCGTCGGTCCGATGAGCGGCTTGCCGAGGAAGAACGCCAGCCCCACGCCGAAGAGCATCATGGCGATGCCGACGGCGACGTCGTTGACGCGCGGGCGGCCGCAGAGCCAGGCGTGAATGGCGCCGAGGACGAGGCCCAGGAACCCGGCCGCGAGCACGCCCAGCCAGGGCGAGCCCGAGAGGTACGAGACGCCGTAGCCGCCCATGGCGCCCATGACGAGCGTGCCCTCGAGCCCGAGGTTGACGCGTCCGCTCTTCTCCGTGAGGCACTCCCCGAGGCTCACGAAGAGGAAGGGCGTGCTGATGCGGATCGCGCCGCCGAGGACGGCGAGCGCCACGCCCGAGAAGCCGGCGCCGTCGGCCATCAGCCGCCACCGCCCTGGACGGCCGGCGCGGCTTCCTTCGCTTGGGCCGGCGGAGCCGTCTTGGCTTGGGAATGAGCGGCGCGACGGAGGAAGGCCGGCGCGCGTCCGCTGAACGTCTCGGAGAAGAGGATGCAGATGAACAAGATGCCCTGCAGGACGTTCACCGTCGCGTCGGGCAGGTCGAAGACGCGCTGGAGCAAGCCGCCGCTCGCGCCGATGCCGCCGAGGAGCACCGCCACCGGGATGACGGCCAGCGGATTGCCGCGCGCGATGAAGGCGACGAGCACGCCCGTATAGCCGTACCCCGTGACGAGCGACGCGTTCGCCGTGCCGTGGATGGCGGCGACCTCGATCGACCCCGCGAGCCCCGCGCACGCGCCGCCGATGAGCGTCGTGATGACGAACAGCCGGCCGACGGGCAACCCGTTGAGCAGCGCGGCGCGCACGTTGCCTCCCACCATGCGCGCCGCGAAGCCGAAGGTCGTGCGGTTCATGAGCACCCAGGCCGCCACGCACGCGAGGAGCCCCCACGCGAGCCCCCAGTGGACGTCGAGCCCCGGCACGTTCCCGAGCATGTTGTCGTCGCCGATGGGCGGCGTCGACGGCTTGTTGAGGCTGGCCGGATCGCGCAGCGGCCCCTCGACGATGTGGTTGAGCAGCGCAATGGCGATGTAGTTGAGCAGAAGGGTCGCGATGGTTTCGTTGACGCCGCGGTAGGCGCGCAAGGCGCCCGCCGTCGCCATCCACAGTCCGCCCACGAGCGCTCCCGAGAGCAGCATCGCGACCTTCATGCCGTTTGGCCCGTGGTTGTGCGCCGCCATCGCGGCGGCCGCCGCCGCCAGCCCGCCGATCACCATCGATCCTTCGCCGCCCAGGACGACGAGGCCGAGCCGCAGGGGCAACGCCGTCGCGAGCGCCGTCAACATGAGCGGCGCTGCGCGCAGCAACGTGTTCTGGAACGAGAACCAAGTGCCGAAGGACCCGCGGTACATCTGATAGTAGACGGCCACGGGATTTCGGCCCGTGATGGCGACGAAGACGCCGAACAGCAAGAGCGCCGAGAAGATCGCCAACGTTGGCGCCGCCATCGCGCCGACCACGCGCGCCCCGAAGGGCTCGCGGATCTCGAGGATGGGCGCCGTCCTCTGCTGCGGGCCGCGGCCCACGGGCGGTGCGGGCGGAGGGATGGCGCCCGGCGGCCCTGACACGGCAGCCGGCGCCGGCGCACCGTCCGCGTTCGGACCGACGCTCGCGCCGAGGCTCACGGACAATCCTTCATGCTTCGCGCCCTGGCTTCACGTCGTGCCGCTTGGTTCGCGGCGCTTATTGCGTCTTGCCGACGACGCCCTCGACGAGATAGTTCATGCTCTCGAGCGCGATGTCCGTCTGCTTGTGCTCGACGCCCGCGGGGATGACGACCTTGCCCGTGTTATCCTTGAGCGGACCCTTGTAGACGACCATCGAGCCGGCCATGAACTTGGCCTTGGCGTCGTCGGCCTTCTTCTTCGCCACCGCCGAGACCGCTTTGCCGTACGGCGACACCTTGACGAAGCCTTCCTTGAGCCCGCCACGCAGCAGGTGCGGCCATGGCTTGCCGGCCTGGATCATCTCGATGTAGCTCGTGTAGACCTTGCCCCAGTTCCACTCGGCGCCCGTGAGGTAGCCCTTGGGCGCGAGCGCCGACTGGTTCGCGTGATAGCCCGTCACGAAGACGCCCTTCCGCTCGGCCAACTCGACGATGACCTTGGGTGAATCGACGTGCGCCGTGAGGACGTCGACACCCTGATCGATGAGGCTGCTCGCCGCCTCGGCCTCCTTGACGGGCATTGACCAGTCGCCCGTGAAGATGACGGTCGTCGTGACCTTGGGGTTCACGGAGCGGGCGCCGAGCGTGTACGAGTTGATGTTGCGCAGGACCTGAGGAATGGGCTTGGCGGCGATGAACCCGAGCTTGTTGCTCTTTGTCGTGAGTCCCGCCACGACGCCCGAGACGTACTCGGCCTCGTCGATGTAGCCGAAGTAGCTGCCGACGTTCGTGGGGTGCTTGCCCTCCGTGTAGAGGCCGCCGCAGTGAAGGAACGTGACGTCCTTGTTCTTGCCGGCCTCCTTGAGGATGTGCGGATCGAAGTAACCGAACGACGTCGGAAAGATCACCTTCGCGCCGTCGAGGTTGATCATGCTCTCCATGGTCTTCTGGACGGCGACGGTCTCGGGCACCATCTCCTCTTCGCGCACCTTGATGCCCGGGAGCTTGGCGATCACGGCGGCCCCTTGCGCGTGCGCCTGGTTGTATCCGTAGTCGGTCTTGGGACCGACGTAGATGAAGCCGACCGTCATGCCGGGCGCGGCCACGGCCAACGAGCCCGTCATCGCCATTGCCAGCAAACCTGTCAGAACGGAAACAATCGAACGGATCTTTATCATGTGGCCGTTTATAGACGTCGCCACGTTTCTTACAGTTTTCGGGGAGACGCCTTTCTTCGTAACTTGGTCGTATCCGCGCGAATCGAGGTGCGGGCGGCGCGCCGTTTCGGGCATGCTCCGGACGACATGAGTGACGCGAGCCTGGACCTCCACGCGCTCTTGGAACGTCAGGCGCGCGGGATGGCGTCGCCGTCCGAGACCGTCGAGGACGTGCTGGCGCGCATCGAGCGACGCGGCGACGACGGCGTGTGGATCTGCGTCGCGCCGCGCGCGCGTCTCCTCGCGGCCGCGCGCGCCGTCGAGGAACGGCGCCGTGCCGGCGAGCGGCTTCCTCTCTATGGCGTGCCGTTCGCCGTCAAGGACAACATCGACGTCGCCGGTCTTCCCACGACGGCCGCCTGCCCGGCCTTCGCATATACCCCCCCGGCCGACGCCGCCGTCGTCGCGCGCCTCGTGGCGGCGGGCGCCGTGCCGGTCGGGAAGACCAACATGGATCAGTTCGCGACGGGGCTCGTCGGAACGCGCTCTCCTTACGGGATTCCGCGCAATCCCTTCGACGCGCGCATGATCCCGGGCGGCTCGAGCTCCGGCTCGGCCGTGGCGGTCGCGACGGGGGTCGTGAGCTTCGCGCTCGGCACCGACACGGCGGGCTCGGGTCGCGTGCCCGCCGCCTACAACAACGTCGTGGGCCTCAAGCCGAGCGCTGGGCTGCTCAGCGCGCGCGGCGTCGTGCCGGCCTGTCGCTCGCTCGACTGCGTGTCCGTCTTCGCGCTGACGACGGCCGACGCCGTCGCCGTCGCCGAGAGCGCGCGCGGGTTCGACGACGCGGATCCTTACTCGCGCGTCGAAGCCGACGCGGTGTCGCTCGGCATCGCGCCCACGCCCGCGCGATTTCGCTTCGCCGTCCCGGACGACGCGCACCTGACCTTCTGTGGTGACGGGGAATCGCGGCGCGCCTTCGCGGCCGCCGTCGAGCGGATGCGCGTCCTCGGCGGCGAGCCTGTCTCAATCGACTTCGGGCCTTTCGCGGAGACGGCGCGGCTCCTCTACGAAGGCCCGTTCGTCGCCGAGCGGCTCGAAGCCGCCGGCGCGCTGCTCGCGCGCGAGCCCGGCGCGCTCCTGCCGCCGCTCCGCGAGATCCTCGAGGGCGCCGCCCGGTACGACGCCGCCGACGTCTTCGTGGCGCTGGGCCGGCGTCGGGCCCTCCGCCGCCGCGTGCACGCGACGCTCGCCGGCGTGGATTATCTCCTCGTGCCGACGGCGCCGACGATCTACACGCTCGCCGCCGTCGAGGCCGATCCGATCCGCCTGAACGCCTCGCTCGGCACGTACGTCAACTTCGTCAACCTGCTCGAGCTCGCGGCCGTCGCCGTGCCCGCCGGCTTTCGCGCCGACGGGCTGCCCTTCGGCGTCACGCTCATTGGCCCGTGGGGCCAGGACGGCCGCCTCGCCGGCTTCGCCGAGCGGTTCCAGCGCGCGACGGCCGAGCGCCTGGGCGCCACGCTGGCACGTCACCCCGATGTCGCGCCCGTCGTGACGGCGCCCGAGGCCTGGCCGCGCCTCGTTGTCATCGGCGCGCATCTTTCCGGGGAGCCGCTCAACCACCAATTGACGGGCGTGGGCGGCGTGCTCGTGCGCGCCTGTCGAACGGCGCCCAGATACCAGTTGTACGCGTTGCCAAACACGACGCCAGCCAAGCCCGGCATGGTGCGCGCCAGCGTCGATAAAGGGACGGGCACGACCGTCGAGGTCGAGGTGTGGGCGCTGCCCGCGGCGGCCTTCGGCGACTTCGTCGCGCGGGTTCCCGCTCCGCTCTGCATCGGCAGCGTCGAGCTCGAGGACGGGACGAGCGCCAGCGGATTTCTCTGCGAGCCACACGCGCTCGCCGGCGCGCGCGAGATCTCTTCTTACGGTGGATGGCGCGAATTCAAGAGGGCGAAGCCGTGAATATTCCGACGTGCGTTCGGCGGCCTACATGATGTTACGAAAGTCAGTCGGGTCCGAAACCGTGCATTGACACCTGTGGGATACGGTGGTCGCAACTCACACGGAACTGCGGCGACCCGAATCAAAACGTGATTGCAACGGGCCGTCGGTCATGGCGCCCAAGGGCGGGCCGGCCGGTGGTGGTCTAACCGGAGAGGAAGCCTGAGGTGCGCCTGGAGCGATCACGAGACTGGAAAAAAATGCGAGAAGGCACTGGCGGAGCGCGGCGTTCGAGGTTGGCAGCGGGCGCGATACTGGGAGCAACTTTGTGGGCCGCGCCGGCGCTCGCGGATCCGCCGCCGGCGGAAGCCACGCCGCCGATGGCGCCGGCGACGCCGCCGATGGCGCCGGCGACGCCGCCGCCCGCTCCGCCCGTCGTCGAGCCGCCCGTGGCCGCGACGTCGTCGGCCGTGGCGACCGAAGCCAAGCCGCCCACCGCGACGGAGACGATGCCGGCCACCCGTCCCGAGGTGCTCCCGCCCATCGACGTCGGCGCCTGGACGCGCGTGGGAGGTATTTTCCAGAACGGGACCGATCCCAGCAAGATGAACGATTGGCACATGAACAACGCCTACGTCGAGCTCCACACGGGCGGCAAGATCGCGAAGAACGTCGGCGTCACGCTGAATCTGAACGGCAACATGGCGAACTACGGCACCGCAGCGGGGGGGGGCGGCGTTGCGGTCGAGGACGCCATTGTCTCTTTCGACCTTGTGGATGAATTCCACGTTTGGGCCGGCCACCTCCTCGTCATGGTCGACCGCGACAACTCCTCCGGTCCATTCTTCATGATTCCCTGGAACTACCCGGGCTTCTTCGCGGCTGTCGGGGCGCCGCACGAGGGGCCGGCGGGACGCAACAACGGCGTCAATATTTGGGGAGATATCGCCGCCGCCAAGCTTACCTATTATGCCGGCGTGTACGACAACGGCAACGTCGCTTCGAGCCCCCTGTTCTCGGGGCGTTTGCGGTTGGCGCTCCTCGATCCTGAGACCGGGTTCTGGGGCAACGGCAGCTACTTCGGCGACAAGGACATCTTCTCGATCGACGTGGGTGGGCAGTTCCAGAAGCACGGCAGCGCGACCATGGCGGGCGACAAGGATTACGCTGACATCAACGCCGATGCCCTCTTCGAGAAGAAGATCCCCGGTGGCGGCTGGTTCACGGCGGACGCCGCCTTTTATCACTACAACGTCAATGATGGTGGGGTGAGCAACTTCTTCTACGTGATGGCAGCTTACGCCACCCCAACGATGGGCGTAGGCAACCTCCAGCCCATGGTCCGCTACCAGGGGGAAACCATAAAGGCCAATACTGGTACGAACCCTTGGAACTTGGACGCGGCGCTGGCTTACCTCATCAAGGGCCCGGCGCTCCGGCTCAACGCTACGTACAGCTACACGAAGCTCGGCGCCGGCGCGACCGCGAACTCGATTCAGCTCAGCGCCCAGGCGATT
>DASZFV010000416.1:0-2097 GCA_035939455.1 Polyangia bacterium | reverse complement strand
GCCTGGGCGTCGAGTGGAGCCGCCTCGAGCCCACGGAGGGCGCGTGGGACGAGGCGGCCGCCGCCCGCTACCGCGAAATGTTCGCCGCCCTGCGCGCCGCGCGCATCGAGCCCATGGTGACGCTCTACCACTTCACGCTGCCGCCCTGGGTCGCGGCGCGCGGCGGTTGGGACTGGCCGGGCGCGCCCGCGGCGCTCGCCGCCTTCGCGGGACGCGCGGGCGCGGCCTTCGGCGACCTCGTCGACTGGTGGATCACGCTCAACGAGCCCAACGTCTACGTCGCGAAGGGATACCTCGCGGGCCAGTGGCCCCCGGGCGCGACGGATCCGGCGCGGGCCGTGCGCGCCCTCGCGGCCCTCGAGCGGGCGCACGGCCTGATGGCCGAGGCCCTGCGCGCGGCCGATCGCCGCGACGCCGACGGTGACGGCCACGCGACCCGCATCGGCATCGCCCACAACGTGCGCGTCTTCGACCCGCGCTCGTGGAACCCGATCGATCACGTCGCGGCGACCGTCGCCGACGACTTTTACAACCAGCAGCTCCTCGACGCCGTGGCGCGCGGGCGCGTGCACGCCAAACTGCCGCGCGTGCTCGAGATCGACGAGCCTTTCCCCGCGCTCGCGGGCAGCCTCGACTTCCTCGGCCTCAACTACTACACGCGCGAGCTCACCGTGGGCCACCTCTTCGGCGCCAAGCACTACGAGCCCACGACCGCGCCCGACCGCCCCACGAGCGACCTGGGCTGGGAGATCTACCCCGAGGGCCTCTACCGCCTGCTCGCGCGATACGCGTCGTCGCCTTGGCCCCTCTTCGTGACCGAGAACGGCGTCGCCGACGCACGCGGTGACCGCCGCCCCGACTTCCTGCGCGCCCACATCTACGCCGTGGATCGCGCGCGCCG
Source organism: Polyangia bacterium (assembly GCA_035939455.1). Classification (GTDB taxonomy): domain Bacteria; phylum Myxococcota_A; class Polyangia; order Fen-1088; family Fen-1088; genus DASZFV01. The sequence goes on along the minus strand of DASZFV010000416.1, from coordinate 1,196 downwards.
CGAGGGCGTGAACGTCATCGGCTACCTTCATTGGTCGCTCATCGACAACTTCGAGTGGTCGCATGGATACGAGGGTCGCTTCGGTCTCTTCACGATCGACTTCGCGCACGACCCCGCGCTCACGCGCCGCCCGACGGCCGCCGTCGAGACGTTCCGCGAAGCGGCGCGCGCGCTCGAGACGCCGCGCTGATCAGCTTGCGTCGAGGGCGCCGTCGAGGAATTCGACGACGCCGGTCTCGAGCGAGTACTCGGCGCCGACGATCGTGAGGCTGCCGTCCTGGACGAGCTGCTCGAGGATCTCCGAGCCTTTGCGCAGGTTCCGCACCGACGCACGGATGTTGGCCCGCACGGCCTCCTTGACGACAGCGTCGAGGTCCGGCCGCGGGTCGGCGGCGAGCAGGCCCTCGACCGACGGCCGCACGCGATCGACGATCGAGCGCAGGTTGCGCGACTGGTTCTCGGTGGGGCGACGCAGCTCCTCGAGCGTGGCGAGGATCGCGCCGCAGCGCGAGTGCCCGAGCACCACGACGAGGCGCGTGCCGAAGCGCGACGCCGCGAACTCGACACTGCCGATGCCGGACGGCGCCACGATGTTGCCGGCGATGCGGATGACGAACAGATCGCCCAGCCCCTGGTCGAAGACGATCTCGGCGGGGACGCGCGAGTCGGCGCAGCCGAGGATGATCGCGAAGGGCTCCTGGTTGTTCTTGAGCTCCTCGCGCCGGCTCTGGGTCAGGAACGCGTCAGGACCGCGCACGTCGAGCGTGAAGCGGATGTTCCCTTCCTGGAGACGTTGCAGTGCTTCTCGCGCGGAGATCATTCGAGCCGTCGTCAAACGGCCGCCGACGTTACCATACGCGCGCTCATCTCCGAGGATGAAGACCCCACCCGCGAAACCCGCCCAGGTCGCGGCGTTGCACCCGGAAAATCAGGCACGCGCCCGACGGCGAGCAGCGTGCGCGAGGCGCCTCGCTGTGCTAAAGGAAATCCATGGCATGGATCGCGAAAGGGAACGAGCGGGTGAACGCGGGCGGCAGCTTCAACGCCTTTCCAGGGGTGGTTGCGGGCCGCGCGAACGTCTCGGCGGAGGTCGCCAGCGGCTTTCTGAGGCGCGTCTATCAAATCATGGCGCTGGGCCTGGCCGTCACCGGTGTCGTGGCCCTGCTCGTCGCCTCGAGCCCTGCCGCGCTCGAGCT
>DASZFV010000415.1:0-3159 GCA_035939455.1 Polyangia bacterium | reverse complement strand
GCGCTTCGCCGGATGGGTTCAGCAGCTCCTGGTCTCGGAGACCGGCCGCGTCGTGCGCAAGGGCGACGCGCTCGCGACGATCTACAGCCCCGACGTGCTGCGCGCCGAGCAGGAGTACCTGACGGCCCGCAAGTGGGCCGCGGCACCCGAGGGCGAGGGCTCCACGCCGAGCGGCGCGCCCGGTCTGGCCGAGGACGCGCGCAAGCGCCTCGAGCTGCTGGGCGTGGCGCCTCAGGAGATCGACGAGCTCGTGCGGACTGGACAGCCGCAGCGCACCGTCACGCTGCGCTCGCCCGCCGCCGGCACGATCGTCCGCAAGACGGCCGTCGCGGGCACGTACGTCCAGCCCGGCAGCGAGCTGTACGCCGTGGCCGATCTGTCGTCGGTGTGGCTCATCGCCGAGGTCGCCGAGCAATCCGCGGGGCGGGTGCGCGTGGGCCAGCCGGCGCGCCTCGAGCTCACGGCCTACCCCGGCCAGGCCTTCAAGGGTCGCGTCGCGCTCGTCTCGCCCACGCTCGACGCCGAGAGCCGCACGCTGCGCCTGCGCGTCGAGCTGGGCAACCCTGGCGGCAAGCTCAAGCCCGGCATGTACGGAACGGTCTTCCTCGACGTCCCCCAGGGCGAGGCCCTCGTCGTGCCGAGCGAGGCCGTCGTCGACACGGGCGACGTGCAATACGTCTTCGTCGCGCGCGGCGGCGGCCGCTTCGAGCCGCGCGTCGTCGAGGTGGGCGAGCGGGAGAGCGGCAAGGCCCAGATACGACGCGGGCTCGCCGAGGGCGACCTCGTCGTCACGACGGCCAACTTCCTCGTCGACTCGGAGAGCCGTCTGCGCGCCGCCGTCGCGGGGAGCCGCTAGCCGTGGTCGAGCGCATCATCGAACTGTGCGCACGGCACCGCGTGCTCGTGCTCATCGCCGTCGGCTGCGCGCTCGTGGGCGCGCTCGTCGCGGGCAAGCGCGTCCACCTCGACGCCGTGCCCGATCTCTCGGAGCCGCAGGTCATCGTCTTCACGGAGTGGATGGGGCGCAGCCCCACGCTCGTCGAGGACCAGGTCACCTATCCCATCGTCTCGAAGCTCGTCGCCGGGCCGCACGTCGCAGACGTACGCGGCTATTCGATGTTCGGCATGTCCTTCGTCTACGTCGTCTTCGACGAGGGCACGGACGTCTACTGGGCGCGCAGCCGCGTCCTCGAGTACCTGGGCGGCCTGCGCGCGCGCCTCCCCGAGGGCGCAACGCCCACGCTCGGCCCCGACGCCACGGGCGTGGGCTGGGTGTTCCAGTACGTGCTCACCGACGCGGCAGGCAAGCACGGCCTCGACGAGCTGCGCGCCTTCCAGGACTTCACGCTCAAGAACGCGCTCGGCAGCGTGCCCGGCGTCGCCGAGGTCGCGAGCGTGGGCGGCTACGAGCGCCAGTATCAGGTCGTCGTCGACCCGACGCGCCTGCGCGCCTACGGCGTCACGCTGTCCGAGGTCAGCGACGCCGTCCGCCAGTCGAACGACGACGTGGGCGGCCGGATCCTCGAGCTCTCGGGCCGCGAGTACTACGTGCGCGGGCGCGGCTACATCAAGAGCCTGCGCGACGTCGAGGGCATCGCCGTGCGCGCGCGCGGGCCCGGCGGCGTGCCCGTGCTCGTCAGGGACGTCGGGCAGGTGCGCTTCGGCCCCGACATCCGCCGCGGCCTGCTCGAGTGGAACGGACAAGGCGAGGCCGTGGGCGGCATCGTCGTCATGCGCACGGGGGAGAATGCCCTCGACGTCATCGGCCGCGTCAAGAAGCGCATCGCCGAGCTGCGCCCGACCTTCCCGGCCGGCGTCGACGTCGCGATCGCCTACGATCGCTCCGGCCTCATCGAGCGCGCCATCAAGACGCTCGAGCACGCGCTCTTCGAAGAGGGGCTCACGGTGGGCCTCGTCATCGTGCTGTTCCTCCTGCACGTGCGCAGCTCGCTCCTGCCCATCCTGTCGCTCCCGATCGCCGTGGCGCTGTCGTTCATCCCCATGGCCCTGCTCGACATCCCGTCGACGATCATGAGCCTCGGGGGCATCGCCATCGCGATTGGCGCCACCGTCGACGCCGAGATCGTCATGATCGAGGCCGCCCACAAGAAGCTCGAGCATGCGCCACCGGGCGCCGACCGCCACCGCCTCCTCGCCGAGGCCGCGCGCGAGGTCACGCCCGCGATCTTCTTTTCGCTCCTCATCGTCGCCGTGGCCTTCTTGCCCGTCTTCACGCTCACGGGGCAGGCAGGCCGGCTCTTCCGCCCGCTCGCCTTCACGAAGACCTGCGTCATGCTGATCTCGGCGCTGCTCTCGATCACGTTCGCACCCGCGCTGCGCGACCTGCTCATCCGCGGCAAGATCCGCCCCGAGAGCGAGCACCCCGTCTCTCGCCTCCTCAAGCGCCTCTACGAGCCGTTCGTCTACATCGCGCTCCGCCAGCCGAAGTCGACCGTCGCGATCGGCCTCTTCGCGCTCGCGTCGGCCGTGCCGCTCGCCACCAAGCTGGGGCGCGAGTTCATGCCGCCGCTCGCCGAGGGCGACCTGCTGTACATGCCCATCACGCTGCCGAACATCTCGATCGAGGAGGCGAAGAAGCAGGTCCAGGTCCAGGATCGCCTCCTGCGCTCGTTCCCGGAGGTCGAGACCGTCTTCGGCAAGGTCGGGCGCGCCGAAACGCCCACCGATCCCGCGCCCATCACGATGGTCGAGACGACCGTCCAGTTGCGGCCCACGGCCGAGTGGCGGAAGGTGGCGTGGCCCCGCTGGTACTCGTCGTGGACGTCGCGCATGACGCCGACGCCGCTGCTGGCCGCGCTGCGCACCGTGTGGCCCGACGAGCGGCCCCTCACGTGGGACGAGCTCACGGGTGAGATGAACCGTCGGATGCAGCTGCCCGGCTGGACGAACGCCTGGACGATGCCCATCAAGACGCGCACCGACATGCTCTCGACGGGAGTTCGCACACCCGTGGGCGTGAAGATCTTCGGCCGCGACCTCGGCGAGATCGAGAAGGTCGGCGTCGCCCTCGAGCACGTGCTCGCGCCCGTGCCCGGGACGCGCAGCGTGCTCTACGAGCGGAGCCTGGGCGGCCTCTACCTCGACATCGTACCGCGCGCCGAGGCGCTCGCGCGCTACGGGCTGCGCGTCGCCGACGTC
>DASZFV010000414.1:0-8509 GCA_035939455.1 Polyangia bacterium | reverse complement strand
CGTCGCCTCGAACAGCACGTCGGGCAGGCCCAGCCCCGCGACGACGGCCTCCGGGAGCTCGCGCACCTTCTCCTGGAGGAGGCGCAGGTGGCCCGTGAGGGCCTCGATGTTGGCGAGCACGAAGGCCGTGGGGGTGTTGATCTCGTGCGCGACGCCCGCCGCGAGCATGCCGATCGACGCGAGCTTCTCGGCCTGCAGGCGCCGCACCTCGTCCTCGCGTTCGTCGGTCGTGTCCCGCAGCGACAGGACGGCCCTCTGACCCGAGAGGGGGTAGGCGCGCAACGCGTAGGTGCGCCCCGCAAGCGAGAGGCTGCGATCGAGCGCGGCGCCGCCGTCGATCGTCTCACGCGCCGCCGCCGTGAGCTCCTCGCGGAGGGCCGTCGCGAAGAGCCGGCCGCCCGACGCGTTCGAGACCTCGAGGGCGCCCGAGGCCCCGACGACACACAGACCCTCGGCGAAGGTGTCGAACGTCTCGCGCAGGATGTCGCGCTCCGAGCGCACCTTGATGGGTCCGCTGACCCCCTCGTTGAAACGCTCCCGCGGGCGACGCTCGTCGTCACCCCCCCCTGGAGTCTTGTCGTCCCGGCGCGACTTCACTGACTGTCTTTCCGAGCCGCCCGCCCCGATGGTGCGCGTCCGTTCGGCGCCCCGGCCATCGGCGGCGCGCTGACGAGGCTTGAGCGTCGTGAGGAGTGGACCATGCGACGGACTGATTCGGCGGCCGGGCCTCATCATCGCTCGCGGGACGCCGCCGAATCAAGGCCTGCCGCGTCGCGCACAGGAACGGAAACGTTTATACGTGGGTCTCCCGACAAGCCCCGCCCGAAGGCCGCGGAATCCGCCGGTCGCGGGTCAAGGTTCGGCCCCGGCCGCCGATGGAAGGCGCATGGCGGCGTCGGCGGCGGCCTCTCGCGTGCTCTACGTCGACGACGAGCCGGTGCTTTGCCGTGCCTTCGCGCGCCTGTTCCACGAACGCGGAGACGTCCAGATCGTGACGGCCTCCTCGCCCGAGGACGCGCTCGCGCTGCTCGAGCGCGAGCGCTTCGACGTCGTCGTGTCGGATCTGCGCATGCCCGGGATGAGCGGCCTCGAGCTGCTCGCGGCGGCGCGCCGGCGCGCGCCCGAGACGCGCCGCCTGCTCGTCAGTGGATACGCGGACTTCGAGACCGCGCTCGACGCCATCAACGAGGTGGGAATCGATCGGCTGCTGACGAAGCCGTGGCAGAACGAAGAGGTTCGGGCCGCCGTCGACGGCGCGCTGCAGGTGGCGCGTCTGCAGCACGAGAACGTGCGCGTCACAGACGAGCTGCGGCGGCGCACCGAGGAGCTCGAGCGCATCAATCAGCGGCTCGACGCGCTCGTCGAGGAGCGTACGTCGAACCTGCTCGACGGCCTCGTCTCGGCGCTCGACCTGCGCGATTCGGAGACGCAGTGGCATTCGCGACGCGTGGGCCGGTACGCGCGGCGCCTCGCGCGCGAGCTCGGCATCGAGGGCCGCGAGCTCGACGACATCGAGCGCGGCGCGACGCTGCACGACATCGGCAAGATCGGCGTGCGCGACGCCGTGCTCCTCAAGCCCGGGCCGCTCGACGAGAAGGAGTGGGTCGAGATGCGCCGGCACCCGGCCCTCGGCTACGACATCTTGAAGGGCATCGGCTTCCTCGAGCGCGCGCGCCTCATCCCGCTCCACCACCAAGAAAGATTCGACGGCACGGGCTATCCCCAGGGGCTGCGCGGCGGTGAGATCTGCATCGGCGCCCGCGTCTTCGCCGTCGTCGACACCTACGACGCCATCACAAGCGACCGCCCCTACCGCAAGTGCCGGACCTACGAGGTCGCGCGCCGCGAGATCGAGGCCTGCGCCGGCACCCAGCTCGATCCCGCCGTGGTCGCGCAGTGGCTTCGCATCACCCAGGCAGAATGGGACGCCATCCGCGAGGAGCTCGAAGGCGCCGGAGCTCCGCAGGCGTCCGGCCGCAAGGCCTCGGCGCCCTTCACCGCGCCCGCCTAACCTGCAACGGGCCCACCTACTAACGAATCCCCCGGCAGAGCCTGGCAGAGCCGGGGGGTCTCCCGGTTACGCTAGCCCACCTGCTAGACGAGGTCGCGGAGGGCGGGCTCGAGCAGGGGGTGCTGGTACTTGTAGCCGCTCTCGAGCGTGCGCACGGGCATGGCGCGCTGGCTCGCGAGGAGGAGCTCCTCGGCCATCTCGCCGCCGAAAGCGAGGCGCAGCGCGAAGGCCGGCGCGGCCATGACGGTCGGGCGATGGAGCGCCCGCCCGAGGACGGTTGTGAGCTCCGCGTTCGTCACGGGCTCGGGCGCGACGGCGTTGAGCGCGCCGCTCACCGAGTCGTTCGCCATGGCGTGGCGGATCATGCCGACCTCGTCCTCGACGTGGATCCAGGGCAGCCATTGTTTGCCCGTGCCGACATGGCCGCCCAGGCCCAGGCGGAAGGGCTTCAAGATCGTCGCGAGGAAGCCACCGGCGCGCGAGAGCACGAGCCCGTTGCGCAGGATGACGACACGTAGACCGAGCTCCGACGCCTTCTCCGCCTCCGCCTCCCACTCGCGCGCGAGCTCGGCGAGGAACCCGGCGCCGGGCGCCGAAGTCTCCGTGAGGAGGTCGTCGCCGCGGTTGCCGTAGAACCCGGTGCCGGACGCCTGGATGAGCGCGCGCGGGCGCTTGCCGCGCTCACGCAGCGCATCGACGAGCATCCGCGTCGCCAGCACGCGGCTGTCGCGGAGGCGCTGCTTCTGCGCGCTCGACCAGCGTCGGCCGCCGATGGGCTCGCCCACGAGGTTGACGACGACGTCGACGCCCTCGAAGGCGTCCGGCGGCGGCGGTCCCTTCGTGCCGTCCCACGTGTGCAGCGTCGCGCCGGGCAGCCGCGCCGCGGCACGGCCCATCGTCGACGGGCGCACGAGCGCGGCCACGGTCAGACCGTCGCGGGCGCACGACGCCGTCAGGGCCGTGCCGATGAGCCCGGTGGCGCCCGCGATGAGGATCTTCTCGGGCATCAGGCGCCGCCGCCGAACGCTTCGAGCGCATCGATCTTGGCGGCGAGGATGAAGTCGTTCTCCGAGAGACCTCCGGCGGCGTGCGTCCAGAGCGTGACGTCGACCCGATTGTAGTGGACGCAAAAGTCCGGGTGATGGCCCTCGGTCTCGGCGACCACGGCCATTTTATCGACGAGGGCCATCGCGCCAACGAAGTCCTTGAACCGGTACTGCTTGGTGATGCGCGCGCCGCCCTGGGGGCCGTCGGTCTGGCCGCGCCGCCACCCCACGAGTTGGCCGAGCAGCTCCGTCGCCGTGGCGTCGTCGAGCGGAGGGGTCCCCCCCTTGCAGGGCACGCAGTGCTTCTCGGTCAGTGGGGTCATGTCTCACCGTCCTCGCGAGGCCGAGCTTGAATGATTCGCCCGCTTTTGGCAGGTTGTCCAGCAAGGTCGTCCTCAGGTCGTCATGTCGAGCGCGCTCACGCAGGGAATTCTGGTCACCGTGCGGAGCGAATACATCCCCGAGCGATCCTCGGTGTCGTCGCGGCAGTTCGCCTTCGCTTATACCGTCCACATCGAGAACCAGGGCGACGCGGCCGCGCAGCTGCGCAGCCGTCACTGGATCATCGCGGACGCCAACGGAAGCGTCCAAGAGGTGCGGGGCGACGGCGTCGTGGGCGAGCAGCCGTTGCTGCACCCGGGACAGCAATTCGAGTACACGAGCTGGTGCGTGATCGCGACGGCCTCCGGCACGATGCGGGGGACCTATCAAATGGTGCGTCCCGACGGGGCGGCCTTCGACGCGCAGATCGCGCCGTTCCGCCTGGGATTGCCACAAAACCTGAACTGACGGCGCCGCCCGGCACTGGCGTCGGCGGCGCCCCAACCTCATGCTACCTTCGGAGGTGCGGATGACGACGAGCCTGATCGAGCGCGACAAGACCGAGGCCAAGAAGAAGGGCACCTACGCCGCGGTGGCTTGGGGAGGCACGGTGCTGCTGGGCGCCGGCCTCGGCACAGTGTTGTGGGTCCCGGCCGCGGTCGGCGCCGGCTACCTGACGTACAAGTGGTTCATGTTCCGCGCCAAGCGCGGCATGAGGTTTTGATCTGACGGGGGGCCGCTCGCTGCCGCTCGCGCCCCCCGGTCCCCCTCGCTCCGTGCGGCAAAGCCGCACTGCGCTCGCCCTTCAAAGTCGACGCAATCTTCTCTCGAGCGCGAACATGAGCTTGGCCTGCGCGGGCCTCTTGTGGTCGTGGCCGAAAAGGTGACAGAGGCCGTGGACAGCGAGGCGCTCGAGCTCGGCCCCGAGACGCTTGCCGCGCGCGCGCCGGCGCGCCGTCTCGACCGAGATCACGATGTCGCCGAGCTCGACGCCCGCGCCGGCAGGGTCGGAGGCGCCCGCGAGCTCCTGTAGGTAAAACGAAAGCACGTCGGTCGCGCGATCCTGCTTGCGGAAGTCGCGGTTGAGCGCGCGGATCTCGTCGTCGTCCGTGAAGACGAGCGTGGCGGCGCACCGCGCCCGGCCGAGCGCCCGGAGCGCGAGACGCACGCGGGAGGCCACGCGCCGCCGCGTCTCGCCGGGGACGGCGGCGCGCGCGCGGCCACGGACGAGCGTCGTCACGGGCACGGAAGTCGGACCTCGCTCACAACACCTTTTTGTAGACCTCGCCCTCGACGAAGACGCGGAAGAGGTCGGCGTCGCAGCGGCCCGACTTGACCTCGCTCTCGATGATGCCGAGCGCGCGATCGATGGGCACGGCCTTCTTGTAGGGGCGATCCGAGGCCGTGAGCGCGTCGAAGATGTCGGCGATCGTCATGATGCGGGACTCGAGCGGGATGTCCGCCGCGGGCAGGTGGCGCGGGTAGCCGCCGCCGTTCAGATACTCGTGGTGGGCGCCCGCGATGCGCGGCACGTCGGCGAAGCGCTTCCCCCACGGGATCTTCTTGAGGAAGTTGTACGTGTGAACGACGTGGCTCTCGATCTCGACGCGCTCGACGTCTGTGAGGCTGCCGCGCCGCACCTGTAGCGCCGCGATCTCCTCGCGCTCGATGTAGGGCCGCAGCTCGCCCTCGGGGTCCATGTAGACGAGCTGGCCGATCTCGACGAGGCGCTCGAGACCGCCCTCCTCGAGCACCGTCGGCTCGTTGGCCTTCGTGATGAAGGCCCAGGCGCTCTCGAGCTCGGCGAGCTTGCGCGCGAGGTCCGCGTCGGCGTCCGAGAAGCGCGGCGGGAGCTCGCCGCGCCCGAGCTCCATCGCGAGACGCAGCTTGCGCTCGGCGTGGTCGGCCTCGAGCGACTTGCGGATGAAGGCAAAGCGCAGGCGGATGGCGTGGCGATCCTCGTCGTAGAGCTTCTTGGCCTTGACGAGGACCTTCTCGCGCACGCCCACCTTGCCGAAGTCGTGCAGCACGCCGGCGTACTCGAGCTGCTTGAGGGACGTCGGCGAGAAGCGCACGTCGCGCAACGGTCCGTCGCCCACGGCGTCGACCCGCTCGGCGAGCTCGACGGAGAGCGTGGCGACGCGGCGCGAGTGACCGGACGTCGTGGGATCGCGCGACTCGATGGCCTGCACCGAGGCCTCGACGAAGCCCTCGAAGAGATCCTTGATCTCCTCGTAGAGCATGGCGTTCTCGAGCGAGAGCCCGGCCTGCGACGCGAGCGCGAGCGCGAACTCCTCGGAGCGTTCGTCGAAGGGGATGACCTGCTCGTCGAAGTCCTGGGGGCTCGTGAGCGAGCGCGCGGCGTCGCGCTTCTTGTTGATGAGCTGGATGACGCCGATGACCTCGCTCTCGGCCGAGAGCATGGGCACGGTGAGCATCGAGCGCGCGCGGTAACCGGTCTTGTCGTCGAAGCTGCGGTTGTGCTGGAAGCCCCACGGGTTGTGCGCCGGGTCGGACAGCTTGTAGAGGTCGGGGATGTTGATGGGCTTGGCCGTGAGCACGGCCTTGCCTACGATCGACTTCCCGTCGACCCCGAGCGTGAACTCCTTGAAGTCGATCTTGAGCGAATCGTTCTGCGACATCATGAAGTGAAGTCGCTTGTCGGGCGCGCGCGCGCCGAGCGTCACCGCGGGATCCTCCTCGAGCACATACACGCTGCCGGCGTCCGCGGCGGTGACCTGGCGGGTCTTCTCGAGGATGAGCGCGAGCAGCTTGCGGATATCGCGCTCCGACGACAGCGCGCGCGACGTCGCGACGAGCTCCGCCACCTCGTAGCGGAACCGGTCGGCTATCCTCCGGAGCTCGTCCCCCTCCACGCGCTGGCAGCTTACACCAGTTCAAATGGGAACCCTGGGAGGCGGTGCAGCCGGCAAGGCCGGCCTCCGCTCGGGCAATTCTTTCCGTTACTTGACCCGGTCGCGCTCGATCTTGGCGGCCTCGTAGGCCTTGATGATCTTCTGCACGAGCGGATGGCGCACGACGTCGACGTCGGTGAAGTAGCGAAAGGCGATGCCGTCGACGTTCGACAGCAGGGAGATCGCCTCGTTGAGGCCCGAGCGCCGGTTCTCCGGCAGATCGATCTGCGTGACGTCGCCCGTGACGACGGCCTTCGAGTCGAAGCCGAGGCGCGTGAGGAACATCTTCATCTGCTCGCTCGTCGTATTCTGGGCCTCGTCGAGGATGACGAACGCATCATTGAGCGTGCGGCCGCGCATGAAGGCGATGGGCGCCACCTCGATGAGGCCGCGCGCGAGGAGCTGATCGGCCTTCTCGAACTCCATCATGTCGTGGAGCGCGTCGTAGAGGGGCCGCAGGTACGGCGAGACCTTCTCCTCCATGCTGCCGGGCAGGAAGCCCAGGCGCTCGCCCGCCTCGACGGCCGGTCGCGTGAGAATGATGCGCTTGACCTGCTTCTCGAGCAGCGCGCGGATGGCGAGCGCCATCGCGAGGTAGGTCTTGCCCGTGCCCGCGGGACCGACGCCGAAGACGAGATCGTGCGAGCGGATGGCGTCGACGTAGCGCTTCTGCGCGAGACCCTTGGGGGCGATGGGTCGGGCGCGCCCCGCCACGAGGATCGTGTCGTTGAAGACCGTGCGCAGATCGACGCCAGCGTCGGCGCGCAGCGCGACGGCGGCGCGGCCGATGTCCTCGGGGCCGATGGGCGTCCCGCCGCGCGCCATGCCGTAGAGCTGCTCGACGAGGCGGCGCGCCACCGCGACGGCGTCGGGCGCGCCCACCAAGGTGAGCTCGTTGCCGCGCGCGTGGATCTCCGTGGCCGTCTCGCGCTCGACGAGCTTGAGGTTGCCGTTGCGCTCGCCATACAGAGCGAGCGCGACGCGGTTGTCGTCGAGCGTCACGCGCTCGGTGACGACGCCCGCGCTCAAGCCAGAGGTTGTCAACTCAAGAGCCAGATAGCACGCGGCCCCCGCGGGTTCAACGTGTACACTTCGCACGTGTCCGACGCGCCGAAGACCGTACCTGGCTCTGCGTCCCTGCCCGACCTGACGCCCCTACCCGGCACGCAGACCGGCGCCGAGGTCACGAAGCTCGTGGGCCTCATGCAGCGGCTGCTCGCGCCCGACGGCTGCCCTTGGGATCGCGAGCAGACGCTCGAGACGCTCGTACCCTACCTGGTCGAGGAGACCTACGAGGTCGTCGACGCGCTCGCCTCGGGTGATGCCGACGACCACTGCGAGGAGCTCGGCGATCTGCTGCTCCAGATCGCCTTTCAATCCGAGCTGCGCTTCGCCGAGGGCAAGTTCGGCATCGACGACGTCGCGCGCGGCGTCGTCACGAAGCTCGTGCGCCGCCACCCGCACGTCTTCGGGGACGTCGTCGCGAAGGACGCCGACGCCGTGCTCGCGAGCTGGGCCAAGCTCAAGGCGGCCGAGAAGGCGGAGAAGGCCGCGAAGCGAAGAGCTGAAACGACCGTCGCGCTGGACGGCATCCCCAAGAGCGCGCCCGCCCTCCTGCGCGCCACGCGCGCCGGCGAGAAGGCCTCGGCCGTCGGCTTCGACTGGCCCGATGCCAAGGGGCCGCGCGAGAAGGTCGACGAGGAGCTGTCCGAATTCGACGAGGCGTGGGCGCGCGGCGACCGGGCCGAGATGCAGCGCGAGCTCGGCGACGCCCTGCAGGCGCTCGTCAACCTCGCGCGCAAGCTCGACCTCGACGCCGAGCAGGCCCTGCGCGACTCGACGGATCGCTTCGCGCGCCGCTTCCGCCACATCGAGCGCGCGCTCGAGGCGCAAGGCCGCGCCGTCTCCGACGCCGACGCCGCCGAGCAAGATCGCCTCTGGAACGAGGCCAAAATAGAAGAGGGCAAAAAAGCCACCGGCACGAGCTAGTGGGCGCGGGCGAAGGACGATACAGTGTCGCGGATGGCCGAGCCGTTCGACTGGATGGTGGCGAAGCGCAACCCCGAGGTGGCGCGGGCGCAGAAGGCGCGCCGTGAGGCCATGTATCGCACCGAGCTCGAGGACCGAGCTGGGCTGCTCAGCCGGCTCGGCTACTCGAAGGAGAACGCGCGGGCGCGGCTGCAGGCGAACGTGCGCTGGGACTTCGAGGGCGGGAA
>DASZFV010000413.1:0-16206 GCA_035939455.1 Polyangia bacterium | reverse complement strand
CCTTAGCGGCGCCGCATCGATGATCCTTGCGTTCGCGCTGCTGACGGCGCCGGCGCGCCCCGCGCCAGGGGCGGCGGCCGAGCCCGACGCGCCGGCACGCGACGACGAGGCCGGCGCGCCCCCCGAGATGCGCGCCGAGGCGCGCGCGCTCTACGATCGAGGCCTCGCGCTCTATCGAACGAAGGACTACGCGAACGCCATCAAGGCGTTCGAGGCGGGGTTCGCGCTCGAATCGCGAGGTGAGTTCCTGTTCGCGAACGCGCAAGCGCGCCGCCTCGCGGGCGACTGCCGGGGCGCCGTGCCGCTCTATCAGCGCTTCCTCGACACGGCGCCGCCGGCCGTGCAGGCCAGCGCGACGCACATCGCGCTCGCGCGCTGCGCGTGGCAAATGGCCGCCGAGCGCCCGGCCGCGCCGGTCGTCATCACGCCGCCTCCGCTGCCGCCGCCCCCAAGTCCAACGCCTCCCCCCTGGACGCACGATCGCTGGGGCGCCGCCCTGCTCGGCGTGGGCGTCGTCGGGCTCGCCGTGGGGGGTGGGTTCCTCGCGGCGTCTTTCGCGGCGCTGCCGGACGACGGCGCGCGCACCTACGCCGGCTACGCCGGGGCGAGATCGACCGCCGAGTCGCGCCACGCGATCGCCGTCGGGGGACTCGTCGCGGGTGGCGCGTTCGTGGCGGCGAGCGTCGCGCGCTACGCGTGGGTCCGCCACGAACGCCGCGCGCGCGCCACGCTCACGATCGTGCCGGGCGGGCTCGCGCTCGGAGGCTGGTTTTGCGCCCTCGGGGGCTGCTTTTGATCGACGGGCGCGCCCGGCTCGTGCTCCTCGGCTGCCTGACGTTCTCGGCGGCGGCGCCGGGCTGCCTCCCGGCGGGTGACTTCCGCTGCCACGACCACGGCGCCTGCGGCGCGGACGGGTTCTGCGAGGTCGACGGCCGGTGCAGCTCCGGGGACCTCCGCTGTCCGTCGGGCCGGCGCTACCGCGACCACGAGGGCGCGTCCTCGAACGCGTGCGTCGCCGATTCGTGCCCGGCGAACCGGCTCGTCGCCGTCGCCGCGGGCGCCGAGCACGCGTGCGCGCGGCGCGCGGGCGGCAGCGTGTCGTGCTGGGGGCGGAACGACGACGGCCAGCTCGGCGACGGCACGCGAACACCGCGCTCGCTCGACGTCGCCGTCGTTGGCCTCGCGGGCGCGGTCTCCGTCGCCGCGGGACAGCGCCACACCTGCGCGGCCACGGACGCGGGCGAGGTCCTTTGCTGGGGTGCCAACGACGCCGGGCAGCTCGGTGACGGCGGGGTCACGTCTCACACGACGCCCGTCGCCGTGCCCGGGATCTCCGGGGCGATCGCCGTCACGGCCGGCGCGGCCTTCTCGTGCGCGGTCCTGCGCGACGGCACGGTCCGTTGCTGGGGCGACGACAGCCTCGGCCAGCTCGGCGACGGCGGCGACGCCAAGCCGGGACGGTTGCCCGTCGCCGTCTACGCGCTCACGGGGATCCGCGCGCTCTCCGCGCAGTGGCAGCACGCGTGCGCGCTGCGCGACGACGAGACGCTCTGGTGCTGGGGCGACAACAGCGCGGGTCAGCTCGGCGACGGCTCGCTCGTCCGTCGCCCGCAGCCCGTGCGCGTGCAGCCGCTGATCTCCGTGACGAGCGTCGCGACCGGCTTGCTGCACACGTGCGCGGCCACGCGCGCCGCAGGCCTCTTTTGCTGGGGCGGCAACGGCGCCGGTCAGCTGGGCCACGAAGGCGGCGCGACGCAGACGCTGCCTGCCGCCGTGCTCCTCGTGAGCAATCCCGTCGCCGTCGCGGCTGGCGCCGCCCACACCTGCGCCATCCGCCAAGGGGGCACGACGTTCTGCTGGGGTGCGAACGCCGACGGCCAGCTCGGCGACGGCTCGACGAGCGCCCTCCCCATCCCCGCGGCCGTGAGCGGCCTCGGCGCGAGCGTCGACGTCGTCGCGGGCGGCAGCTTCTCGTGCGCCCGCGACGCGCACGGCGCGCTCTTCTGCTGGGGCGACGACCACTTCGGGCAGCTCGGGCTCGGGCGCGCCGTGCTGCGCGCGCGACCAGTGCCCGTGACAGCCGTGGCGGGCGCGACCGACGTCGCGGCCGGCGGCGATCACACGTGCGCCGTCACGGCGGGCGCCGACCCCAGCAACACCGTCGCCTGTTGGGGCGCCAACGAGGCGGGCCAGCTCGGCGACGCGACCGTCGTCGATCGCGCGCGCGCCGCGCCCATCAAGGGCGGTATCGACGCGCTCGGCGTCGCCGCCGGGCTCGCCCATACGTGCGCGATCGCGAATGGCGGCGGGCTTTGGTGCTGGGGCCGCGGGCTCTCGGGCCAGCTCGGTCCCGATCACATGATCGACACGCCCTCGCCCACCGGAGTGGAGCTCCCCGGGAGCGCGCGCGGCATCGCCGCCGGCGACGGGCACACCTGCGTCGCGCTCGACGACGGCCGCGCGCTGTGCTGGGGCGCCAACGCTGACGGCCAGCTCGGCGACGGGACGACGACCGACCGCAACCTGCCCGCGCCGGTCGGCGCCCCCGCGGGCGCGACGCCACTGGCGCCAGGCTCGTTCGACGCCGTGGCCGCGGGGGCGGGGCACACGTGCGGCCACCTCTCCGACGGGAGCCTCCGCTGCTGGGGGCGGGGCGCCGACGGCCAGCTGGGCGACGGCGCCGCCGTGGCGCGCACGCTGCCCGTCGCGATCTCGCTCGGCGCGACGCCAGGGACGGCGACGGCGGTCTCGGCGGGTGCGGCTCACACCTGCGCGCTCGACGCCGTGGGCGGCGTGTGGTGCTGGGGCCGTGGCGCCGACGGCCGCCTCGGCGTCGGGAGCGTGGCCGACGCGCACGCGCCGGTCGCCGTGATGAACGTCGCGGGCGCGCGCGGCGTCGCCGCCGGCGGTGCGCACACCTGCGCGATCGCCGCCGACGAGACCGTCCTCTGCTGGGGCGCGAATGACGACGGCCAGCTCGGCACCGACGGCGCCTCGTCGTCGATCCCTGCCCCGGTGCCCGGCCTGACGAAGGTCGTGCAGCTCGCCGCGGGCGCGACGCACACCTGCGCGCGCCATGAGGACCGCACGGTCTCCTGCTGGGGTGGCAACACAGCCGGCCAGCTCGGTGACGCCGACGCGCTGTCGCAGCCGACGCGCCAGCTCGCGCGCCTCGCGTGTCGCTGAGCCCCCGGCACGCGACGAATCCCGAGCGGTGATAGTCTGCGCCGCATGACGAACGCCGCCGAGCGGACGCTCACGGCCGTCCAGTCGCCGCTCGCGCCCGGCGAGCAGAGAGATCGGGCGGTGTTGCTGCTCGTGGGCGCCGCCGAGACGCCCGGGTTGCCGCCCAAGACGCGCCTCCAGCCCCTGGGCGCCGAGCTCTTCGTCGGGCGGCGCGCGCCCGACGAGATGCGCCCCGGCGCGCACGCGCTCGTCCTCGCCGACAGCGTCGTCTCGGGGCAGCACGCGCGGCTTGTGCGCGGTCCCGGCGGCTACCAGGTCGAGGATCTCGGCAGCAAGAACGGCACCTGGCTCGACAACGCCCGGCTCACCGAGCCGACGAAGCTGCGCGACGGCGCCTTGCTCTTCTTCGGCAACCACGTCGCGATCTTCCGCCTCGCCTCGGCGCTCGAGGTCGAGGCGATGAAGAGCGAGCTCGTCGCGCCCCTCGGCCCCGTCGCGACGGTGTCGCCCGCCCTCGCGGTCGCCTGCGATCGGCTGCGGCGCCTCGCGGCCTCCGACGGCGAGCTGCTCATCGTGGGCGAGACGGGCGTCGGGAAAGAGGTGTACGCCCGGGCCGTCCACGGCGCGAGCGGGCGCCCCGGACGGTTCATGGCCATCAACTGCGCGGCCATCCCGCGCGAGCTCGTCGAGAGCGAGCTTTTCGGCTACCGGCAGGGCGCGCACTCGACGGCCCACTCGGCCAAGCCGGGGCTCATCGAGGAGGCCGAGGGCGGCACGCTGTTCCTCGACGAGATCGGCGAGATGACGGGTGAGGCGCAGATCAAGCTCCTGCGCTTCCTGCAGGACCGCGAGCTCACGCCGCTCGGCGCGACGCGCCCGCGCCGCATCGACGTGCGCATCATCGCCGCGACGAACCGGACGTCGACGTCGAGTGGCCCGGGCAAGACCTCACCCGGCCTGCGCGACGACATCGTGGGGCGGCTCGGCGCGGCGCCCATCCATCTGCCGCCGCTGCGCGACCGCATCGAGGACCTGGGCGCGCTCGTCGCGCACTTCCTGCGCGCGACGCCCGGCGTGACCTTCGAGCAGCCGACCTTCCGCGCGCTCTGCCTGCACACCTGGCCGCTCAACGTGCGGGAGCTCGAGAAGATCGTGACGACGGCCGCCGTGCTCTCGGCGGGCATCAAGCCCGTCAACCTGCGCGACCTGCCGGAGCCCATCGCGCGCGCCATCGACGCGGCGCCCGTCGTGGGCCCGCGCCGCGCCTCGGGCCCCTCGCCGACGCCGGCGCAGCTCGAGGAGCTCCTGCGCCGCTACGACGGCAACGTCGCCGACGTCTCGCGCGAGCTCGGCAAGCACCGGGCGGCCGTGTGGCGCTGGATCAAGAAGTTCGGCATCGGGCCCCAGAAGTTCCGCAAGGGCGCCGGCGAGTAGCGGGCGTCGCCGCGGCCAATCAGCTCTCGGCGGAGGTGGGCACGCTCTCGGGCGCGGGGACGCGCTCGGGGTTGCGGTCGGCCTCGGCGGACCACGAGGTGCCCACGGCCCGGTCGAGCGCGGCCTTGTCCTCGGCGAACTGCTGCTCGAGCTGCTCGCGCCCGGCGCGCGCCGACGAGAGCCGGCGCGTCTCGTCCTCGAAGTGCGGCATGAGGTCCTCGAGCACGGCGAGGTTCTGGCGCCTGAACCTGTCGGCGCGCTCGCGCGCCTCGTACGGCGGGACGCCCAGTCGTTCGAGCGCCGCGCGCCCGCTGCGCAGCGCCGACTCGAAGGTCTCGCGCTCGACGGCCTCGACGCCCTGCTTGCGCAGCTCGACCCAGTGGCTGATGTTGCGCGCGCGCGCCACGACCTTCAGCTTCGGGAAGTTCTGCCGCACGACCTCCGCGAGCCGCACGCTCGCCTCGGGATCGTCGACGGCGAGCACGAGCAGCTTGGCGTGCTCGGCGCCCGCCGCGTGCAGCAGGTCGAGGCGGGTCGCGTCGCCGTAGAAGACGCGGAAGCCGTACTTGCGCAGCGTCTCGATCTGATCGGCGTCGTGGTCGAGCACCGTCGCCCGGATGCCCGAGGCGAAGAGCAACCGCCCCACGATCTGGCCGAAGCGCCCGAAGCCCGCGATGACGACCGGCGCGCCCTCGTCCTCGACGACGTCGTCGGGCCGCGCGGCGACGCGCCGTCGCGCGAGGCGGTCGTGCGCGAGGAGCAGGAACGGCGTGAGCGCCATCGAGAGCGCGACGACGAGCGTGAGCAGCGCGTCCCACGAGCCGGGCAGGAGCCGCGCCCGGCCCGCGACGCCGAAGACGACGAAGGCGAACTCGCCCCCCTGCGCGAGCAGCGCCGCGAACAGCCAGCGGTCGCCCGCGGGGACGCGCAACGCGCCGCCGAGCGCGCGCAGCGCGAGCGCCTTGACGGCGAGCAGACCCAGGACGAGCGCGACGATCTCGGCCGGCCGGCTCGCGACGAGCCCGAAGTCGATCGACATACCGACGGCGATAAAGAACAGGCCCAAGAGCAAGCCCTTGAACGGCTCGATGTCGGTCTCGAGCGCGTGCCGGTACTCGGAGCTCGCCAGGAGAACGCCCGCGAGGAAGGCGCCGAGCGCCATCGACACGCCGGCCGCCGCCATGATCTGCGCGATGCCGACCACGAGCAGCAGCGCGAAGCCCGTGAAGACCTCGCGCAGGCCCGTGCGCGCGACGATACGCAGGAGCGGCCGCGTGAGGTACCGCCCGAGGACGACGACGGCGGCCACCGCACCCGCGACGCGCGCCGCTCCCGCCCAGCCCGCGCTCGCGCCTGGCCCGGCCGCCAGCAGCGGCACGAGCGCGATGAGCGGGATGGCGGCGATGTCCTGGAAGAGCAGCACCGAGAAGGCCGTCACGCCCGTGGGCGCGGCCAGCATCCCGCGCTCGCGCATCGTCTGCACGGCGATGGCGGTCGACGAGAGCGCGAGCGCGAAGCCGCCGACGAGCGCGCCCTTCCAGGGCAGGCCCAGGGCCACGCCCCCGAGGGTCAGCAAGCCGCCGCACAGGGCCATCTGCAGCGAGCCGCCGCCGAAGACGGCGCGCCGCATGGCGTGAAGGCGCCTCGGATCGAGCTCGAGTCCGATGAGAAAGAGCATGAGGACGACGCCGAACTCGGCGAAGCGCAGGATGGCCTCGACGTCGCGCACGAGGCGCAGCCCGAAGGGCCCGATGACACAGCCGGCGATGAGATAGCCGAGCACGGATCCGAGCTTGAGTCGGCTCGCGAGCGGCACGAACACGACGGCCGCGCCGAGATACACCATGACCTCGAAGAGCAACCCGTGCTCAGGCATCGCCCGCTCCGGCGTGCACGCCGACGCGCGCGCGCGCGTCCGTCTCGTTCACGAGCCCGTCGAGGCGCGAGCGATAGCGCTCGGAGGCGGCGCGCAGCTCGTCGTCGCTCACGCGGTGAGCGGCGTGCACGACGAGCGGCGGCCCCGCCCAGCGCATGCCGCAGAAGCGCGCCGTCTGCGAGATCGCGGGCACGAACGCCTCGAACGCGTGGCCGTGCATCTGGCCCGGTCGGTAGGCGGACTCGGGCGCGCCCGTCGTCGTCGCCCAGAACGCCGCCTTCCCGCGCACGGCGGTGCCGCCGGCCCCGTACGCCCAGCCGTGCCCGAGCACCTTCTCGATCCACTGGTGCAGCAGCGCCGGCATCCCGTACCAGTAGAAGGGACATTGCCACACGACGACGTCGGCGCGCACGAGGGCCTCGCGCTCCGCCTCGACGTCGATGCCAAAGTCGGGATAAAGGTCGTAGAGGCTCCGCACCTCGAGGCCCGGCATGTCGCGCACGCCGGCGAGCAGCGCGCGGTTGGCACGCGAGCGGTCGGGATAGGGGTGCGCGTAGATGAGCTCGATGACCCCGGACACGGCGGCAGCATACGGCACTTCTCGGGCGTCGGCCGCCAGCGCGGCGGCCCGCTCAGCGCGGCGGCCCGCTCAGCGCGGGGGCCCGCTCAGCGCGGCGGCCCGCTCAGCCGGGGGCACGAGGGTCCGCGCCCGGGCCAGCAGCTCGCGCGCCGCTTGATGATCGTTGGTCGCGACGTTGATCGTCAGCGTACCGGGCTCCACGCTCACGGTGATCGTCGTTCCCTCGACGTCGAGCGGCGAGCGGCTCGCGTTCGCCCGTTGGTGAGACACGGCGTTGCGCGCGAGGTGACAGTCGATGATACGTTGAACCGCCCGGCTGATTCCGCGTTTCCGCGCGCAGCCCAGCGGGCGCCGCTCATTTTGCCAATCGCAACGGCTCGGGCTCCGCACGTCGCCGTTGACACCGAGCGCGGCCCGCCCGACTCTGAAGGGCATGACGCGCACGTTGACGATCGGACTCGCCCTCTTCGCGGCTACGCTCATCGGACCCCTCGCGGCCGCCCACTCGAACGGTCACGAATCGCGCACGCCGGCGCAGTGCGAGCGGCTGCCCGGCACGCAGGCGGCGGGCGAGCGCGCCCAGTGCCTGCGCTGCGTGACGCGCCCGCGGCCCCACCACTATCACCCCGACTACCCAGCGGGTGAACGCTGCCGCCCCGACGACGGCAAGCCCTAGGCAGCTCGGTCAACGCAGGCGCGCCACGAGGTCCTCGTGCGGCGCCGCGATGATCTCGGTGGCGCGCAACGTGGCGGCGTCGACGGCGCCCACGGCCGCCTCGACGGCCGCCTCGACCTCGGCGAGCGTGCCCGTGACGATGAAGTAGGCCTTTCCGCCGATGCCGCGCGCGAGCTGCATCTCGATGAGGCGCACGAGCGCCGCCTTCGTGGCGGCGTCGGCCGCGAGGATGGTCGCCGCGACGGTCGTCGTCTCGACGATGCCGAGGGCGCCCACGCCCGCGGCGTCGCCCGCGCGCGCCTCGCCGCGCAGCGCGCCGGGGAGCTGCTCGTGGGCTTGGGGCAGGACCAGCCGGTCGAGCGTCGCGTCGCCCGCGATCTCGAGCCCGGCGCGATACGCTTCGTCGACCGCCGCGACGTCGCCCGCGACGAGCACGAGGAACTTGCCCGGGCTCACGGCGTCGCAGCGCAGGAGCTCGACGGGTGCGCGCTTGACCATGGCGTCGGCGACGCGGTGACCGCGCGCGATCGATGCGACCTCGATGAGGGCCAAGCTCGGCCCCTTCACGTCCTCCGGCCCCGTCGAACGCTCCGACGCCATCACACGATCCTGAAGTATTCCTTCAGCGTGCAGCGCCGCTCGCGCGTGAAGCTCATCACCGTCGTGAGCCCCTCGCCCGTGGGCGAGGCTATCGTGAACGAAGTGTAGCCCTCGCCGCCCAGGCCCAGGCCCGCGAGGTTCGAGGCGTTCTTCACGAAGATCGACGTGTTGATCGTGCGCGCCATGGCATGCAGGTGCGCGATGTCGCGCGAGTACATGACCGCCGTGTGCCCGAAGCCGTGCTCGACGCGCTTGGCGGTCGCGATGGCAGCCGCCGCGTCGGCGACGCGCACGAGCGGCAAGACCGGCATGAGCATCTCGAGTTGCACGAACGGGTGCTTTTCGTCGACCTCGGCCATGACGAGGCGCAGGTCGTCGTCGGCGCGGATCCCGATCTGGCGCGCGATGACACCGGCGTCCTTGCCGATGAAGTCCTTGTTGGCGTGAACGCCCCCCGCTCCGTCGTGCAGCACGACCTTCTCGAGCTCGCGGAGCTGCTTGTCGTTCACGAACACGGCGCCATGCGCGAGGAGGCGCTCCTTGAGCGCGTCGGCGATCGACGCGACCGCAACGACCTCCTTCTCCGCCGTGCAGATGATGTTGTTGTCGATCGAGGCGCCGAGGACGATGTTCTTGGCGGCGTTCTCGAGGTCGGCCGTCGCGTCGACGACCGCCGGCGGGTTGCCGGGCCCCGCGGCGATGACCTTCTTGCCGCTCCCCATGGCCGCCTTGACGACCGCCGGGCCGCCCGTGACGACGAGCAGGCGCACGCCCGGGTGCCGCATGAGCTCCTGCGCGCTCTCGATCGTGGGACGCTCGACGCACGAGAGCAGGTTCTCCGGCCCACCCGCGCCCGTGACGGCTTCGTTGAGCAGGTGGATGAACCAGCCGCTCGTGCGCGCCGCGTACGGGTGAACGTTGTACACGACGGCGTTGCCGCCCGAGACCATGCCGATGCCGTTGTTGATGACCGTCTCGGTGGGGTTCGTCGTCGGCGTGATCGAGCCGATGACGCCATAGGGCGCGCGCTCGACGAGGGTGAGGCCGTCATCGCCCGAGAAGGCCGTCGGACGGAGGAATTCCGGGCCCGGGGTCTTGTCGATGCAGAGCAGGTTCTTCTTGAGCTTGTCGTCGACGCGCCCGTAGCCGGTCTCCTCGACGGCGAAGCGCGCCAGGTCGCTCACGTGCTTGCGCGCCACGTCCCGCATGGCTTGCACCCAGCGGCGGCGGCTCTCGAGGGGCGCTGCTTCGTTCTGCGCAAACGCCCGCTGCGCGGCCCGCACGGCGGCGTCGACGTCGGGGAACACGCCGCGACGCCCGCGCGGGATGTCGACGTCGCGGCGCCTGGCGCGCTCGCGCTCGGATGACGGCGCGTGCCCGGACGACGCGCTCGGCGCCGGCGCGAAGCCGGGCGGCGGATTTCGCACCGCCTCGAGGGGCGTCTCGGGCACGTGCCCGACCTGCGCCGTCACGCGCGCGACGATCTCGTCGACCATGGCCTGGATGCGCGCCTCGTCCATGCGTGGGCTGGACGTTACCCCGAATTTCAATCAGGGTCAGGAGCATGGAGACCGGGCCCGGCTTCGAGGCGTCGCGCGAGCGCACGCTCGAGGCGCTGCTCGCGCACGCGCGCGCGCTCGTGGGCGTCGAGCTCGGCGAGCTCGCCGACGGCCTCGGGCTGCCCGTGCCGTCCGGGCTCGTGCGCACGAAGGGCTGGTCGGGGCAGATCATTGAGCACGAGCTCGGCGTGGCGCCCGGAGGCACGCGCGGTCCCGACTTCGCGTCCCTGGGCGTCGAGCTCAAGACGGTGCCCGTCACGCCCGCGCTCCTGCCGCTCGAATCGACGGCCGTCTGTCAGATCGATCCCGTCGCCATGGCCGCCGAGTCCTGGGAGGGCAGCTACGTGCGCGCCAAGCTCGCGCGCGTGCTCTTCGTGGCCCTCGAGGTGCCGGCGGGGGCGCGCTCCGTCGGCGAGCGCCGCGTGGCCGCCGTGCGCCTGTGGTCGCCCGACGCTGAGCAGGAGCGCCTGCTGCGCGCCGACTTCGAGCTCTTCGTGCGCGGCTTCTTCCGGCGCGGGCGCGCCGACGACATCACGGGCCACCTCGGCGCCGTGCTCCAGGTGCGCCCCAAGGGGCGCAACGCCGCCGATACGCGCGACGGCTACGACGCCGAGGGCCGCGCGACGCGCGTGGGCAAGTCCGGCTTCTACCTGCGCCCGAGCTTCATCGCGTCGATCCTCAAGGCGGAATGACCTCGCGAAGGAGTCGCCTCAAAACGGCATGCCGAAGCGCGCGACGAACGGCTGGTGGTCGGGGTCGGCGTAGAAGTCGAGCGTCGCGAGCAAGAAGTCGTACCAGAAGTGGACGGCTGCTCCGCGCAAGAGCGAGAAGCTCGAATGGACGTAGAGGAAGCCGAGGTAGCTGCCGGTGACGATGAGATAGGGCACGGCGAACGCGGTGTCGCGCAGGCCGTTCTCGTTGCCGATGAAGTTGAACGTGTGCACCGCGCCGAAGATCGCCGAGCCCACGGCCCAGCCGCCCCAGAGCCCGAGTGACGTCTCGCTCAGGCCGGCCTGGATGACGCCGCGAAACAGCGCCTCCTCGCCCACGCCCACGGGCAGGTAGAGGCTCGTGTTGTACGCCTCGCCAACCGCGAAGCCCGGGCCCGTGTCGAAATGATGCCCGAAGAACCTGACGCCGCCCGGATCTGAGAGCTTCCGCGTGTTGCCCAACGTACTGCCCGAGGAGAAGCGCGACATGAGAGCGCTCGCGCCCACGGCGGCGCTCAGCATGACGGGCAGCCCGCCCCACACCCAGGGGCTCTCGAGCACGCGCGGATTGAACGGCGCAGCCAGCAGGTCAGCGAGGTCTTCGCGCGCGACGGGGAAGCGGGCGCCGTGATCCCCGCGCGCGAGGCGCGCATCGCGGTAGCTGGCATAGATGCCGTAGAACCACAAGTTCTGCACGGCCATGAGCAGCGGCGTCGCCCGGCCCGCGTCGTGAGACGTCGACGAGCCGTTCGCGACGACCGGGCTGTTCTCGAACACGACGAGGCCCGCCGTCAGCAGCCCGCCCGCCGCGCTCAGGTAGCCGATGGCTTGCTCGGGGTGACCGAGATAGAAATAGCCGCAGCCGGGACAGAGCACCGAGAACGCCGCCGCAACCTTGGGGCGCTTCTCGAAGGGCGCGACCGCCGCGCGCGCCGCCGCGGCGACGGCGCGCACCGAGGGGTCGGGATCGGCGACCGCGGCGTACCCGAGCGCGGGCACGAAAGCGGGATCGCGCGAGCCGCCGAGCGCGCCCGCGGCGGCCGCGCGCACGCGCGGGTCGAGGTCGCGCTGCAACATCGCGAGGACGAGCTGGAAGGCCGCGGGCGTCCCGAGCGCCTGCAGCGACGCGAGCGCGCCCAGACGCGTCTCGACGTCGGGGGCCGCCGCGCGCGCGAGGGCCTCGCCGGGCACGGGCGCCGCCATGGGGCCGCCGTCCGGCGGGGAGGCTTGCGCGCGCGCGGGCCGCGCGAAGGCGAACACGGCCGCGTTGAGCGCGAGCGCGATCGTCACGCTCCGCTTGCGCGACGCTTTCCGTCGGGGCGCGAGCTCACTAAACTCGGCGTCGGACATGAGCTGGCGACCATTTAGCTACACGGACGCGCCAAACGCCATGGCGGCGTGGAGACCGGTGACCGTCGCCGCCGCGGTCTGCCTGGCGTCGGGTTGCTCCTTCATGTTCAGCGAGGGCCCCCCCGACGATCACCGCGCGCTCGAGAGCTTCCAGTGCGGAGAGAGCTACGCGCCCCCGGTCGTCGACACGATCGCCGCTGGTGTGCTCTCGCTCGGGGCCATCAACGCCGCCGCGACCAAGGAGATGCGGGTCGCCATGGCGCGGCCCATCGACCAGCCGACGGTCCGCCGCGACCAGAACGTCGCCATCGGCACCAGCGCCGCGTTCGCGGCCCTCGCCGCGGCCGGCGCCGTCTACGGGTATCGCGCCGTGGGCGATTGTCGCCGAGCACAGACGACACGCCTCATCGAGGTCGCGCGCGCGACCGCGCTGCCGCCGGCCTATGGCATCGCGCCAAACGGAGCGGCGGCGCCCCCGTGGCCTCCGCGCCTCGCTCCCGCGGCACCTGCCGCGGCGCCCCCGCCCGTGGCGCGCGACGCGCCGCCCACTACTCCTCCTTCTCCATGACGAGATCGATCTCCTCGGCGTCGGCGCCGCGGGCCTCGATGGAGAAGGGGTGGTCGGCGAAGACCGCCGTGACGACGACCTTGCCCGCGCCGGGCGCGAGCGTCGGCTGCACGGGCAGCGCCTCGCCGGGCCGGACGAGCGCGGCGGCGCCTGCGCCCGGGGACGGGAAGATCGTCGCCGGCGCGGCGGCGCCGTCGCGCAGACGCACGAGGAGATAGCGCGGGCTCTCGGCGCGCACCGAGAAGCGGAGCACGTCGCCTCCCCGCAGGGGCGTGCCCGGCGCGAGCGGCCGCACCTCGAGGCCGCGCTGGAACGAGACACCCAGCCCCACCGAGTTCGCGAGCGAGGCCCCGCGCTGCCCGACGTACGGCGTGGCCGCCGGCGGCGCGGCGCCCGGACGGGCCACGAGGAACGCGAGCCCGCCGATGGCGGCCAGGATCGCCGCCAGGATCGCCGCTCGCTTCATGGGCGGCGTCAGCCGCCCGTGCTGTTCGTGCGGCCGAGCGGCAGGACCTGGTCGACGTTGACGTGCGGGCGCGGGATGATGTGCACGGCGACGAGCTCGCCCACGCGCTCCGCGGCGCGCTGGCCGGCCTCGGTAGCCGCCTTGACGGCCGCGACGTCACCCCGCACGACGGCGGTCACGAAGCCGCCGCCGATCTTCTCGAAGCCGACGAGCTCCACCTTGGCGGCCTTCACCATGGCGTCGGCGGCCTCGACCATCGCCACGAATCCCTTGGTCTCGATCATTCCCAACGCATCAGCCATGGAGTCTCCTCTGTCACGATCCGTTTATTTGTCGACGAATTTGTCACCGGCGCGGCCCGCCAAGCCCTCGATGGCCGCGATGGCGGCTGCCGCGGCGGCGTCGATCTCCGCCTCGGCGCCCGAGAGCCACAGCCGCCCGAACGCGCCGTACGGCTGGACCTGCACGAGCGAGACGTGCGCGGCCTTCTCGGCCTCGTTCGTGGCGTAGGCCACGTAGCCCGCCGGCTCGGTCTCGAGGATGAACAGCGACTCCCCCGGCAAGATCATCATACCCTGCGAATTGCGGTTGATGATCTGCGCCTGGTGGGGCTCGACGCCGCGGATGATCTGGTTGGTGACGACCGTCGGCTTGATGCGATCCTCCTCGCGCACCTCGAGGTGCTTGAGGATCGCGGCGCCCGCGTCGCGCACGTCGCCCTGGTCATCGGCGTGGACCTCGAGCAGGCCGTAGGCGCGCTCGACGATTTGGATGGCAGGCACGACGCGCGTCGCCTTGAGCGCGACGTCGGTCACGCGGTTGATGGCGATGCCGGGCGCGATCTCGACGAAGAGCGAGGCCTGCCCCGGGATGGGCAGGAAGCCGCGCGCCGTCTTGCCCATGAAGCTCGCGAGCTGCGGCTGCAGCGCATCGAGGAACGTGTAGCAGCGGAGCGTCGTCGCGGCCAAGGTGCCTGACGGTACCAGGCCGGCACCTCCCGCTTCAAGCTCCGGTCATCACGATCGCGTGACACGGCACGCGCGCCGCGCGCGGGTTATCATCGCCGCGCTTCATGCGCGCCCCCCTCTTGGCCCTCTCGCTCGCGGCGGGCGCTCTGCTCACGACGACGACGCCGGCCGCGCGCGCGGCCGACGCGACGTCGCCGACCGGGGCGCCCGAACCGACCGGGATCGCCTTGCGCGACGCCATCGTGCGCGCCGTCGCCGGCAACATCCAGCTCCTCAAGCAGAACGTGGCGCTGCGCACGAGCAGCGGCAACTTCGTCGCCGCCCTCGGGCAGTTCGACTTCACACTCGCGGGCGACGGAACGTTCACGCACAACGTGAACCCGCCGCTGCAGCCCGGCGACTTCTCCGCCGGCACCACCAACAGCGCCGTCTTCGATCTGTCGCTGTCGCGCGCGCTCGAGTCCGGCGGCAACCTCACGCTCGCGCTTCAAGGCCGCGGCTCGAAATCGTCGACGGCGCTGACGTGCGGCATGATCAACAGCAAGGTCTCGTGCCCCATCTACTCGCCGTCGGCGGTGCTGACCTTCACGCAGCCACTCCTGCGCGGGTTCGGCCGCGAGATCGCCGAGGCCAACCTGCGCAAGATGAGCATCGGTCGCGACCTCGCCCTGCTCAACCGCCAGGCGCAAGCCGCGAACAGCGTGCGCGACACGATCATCGCCTACTGGGAGCTCGCCTATCAGACGCAGGATCTCGAGATTCAGCGCTTCTCCGAGAAGCTCGCGCGTGAACAACTCCGCACGACGGAGGCGCAGGTGCAGGTCGGCAAGATGGGCGAGCTGGCCGCGGCCGCGGTCCGGCGCGCCATCGCGACGGCCCAGCAGGCGGAGGCGAGCTCGGAGCAGGCGCTCATCGGCAGGGCCCTCGACTTGCAGCGTCTCTTCGGCGCCGCCGTGCCGCAAAGCTTCGCGGGGTACAAGGCCTCAGACGCGCTCGACGCCACCAAGCACGACGTCGAGGTCGACATCGAGACCAGCCACGCGCTCGAGGCGAGCCCGGCCCTCAGGTCCATCAAGATGGGCCTCGAGCTCACGCAGAGCGACGTGCGCGTCGCGCTCGACTCGATGCGCCCCCAGCTCAACTTCGTGGGCACGATCGGCAACGGTGGCCGCAACCCCGACGTCTCGACGAGCCTCGGACAGATGAGAGACGCGGCGAACATCGACTACTCGGCCGGCTTCAACTTCACACTGCCCGTGCAGAATCGCGCCGCGCGCGGCGCCTCCGAGGTGGCTCGCGCCGTCGAGGCCAGCGCCGAGCTCGACGCCCAAGACCTCGAGCTGTCGATCCGCGACACCGTCGCCCGCATGGCGGCGCAGATCCGCTCCGCGGGCGCGCGGGTCGAGTTCGGCCGCGCCGCCGTCACCTACTCGGAGGACAACCTCAAGGCCGAGGTGGCCCGTTTCCAGATCGGCGTCTCGACGAACAACGATGTCCTGTTGCGCCAACAGGAGCTCAAGCAGGCGCAGATCAGCGTCGCGCGCGCCGCCGCCGACCTGCTCGAGGGCGACGTCGCGCTCTCCGCCCTCACGGGCGACATCCTCGAGACCTACGGCATCACGCTGCGCCCGTAGCGTCGTCACCCCACCGCGACGATGAAGCCAAGGTGTTGGCCGGTCGCGCCCCTGTCGCGCCTGAAGGAGTAGAAGCGCGCCGGGTCCGAGCTCGTGCATTCGTCACCGGCATCGATCAACCCCGAATCGACGCCGGCGCGTTCGAGCAGCAAGCGATTGGCGCGCTTGAGATCGATGCGCGCCTTTCCCGGGGCGGTCGTCGCCGCGACGATGACACCGGCTTCGCGCGCGCCGGGTAGGCACGCCTCGAAGGCCTCGACGACCTCGGGCCCGACCTCGAAGCAGCACGGGCCGATGGCGGGGCCGAGCGCGACGCGCAAGTCCTCGGGCCGCGCGCCGAAGTGCTCATGCAGCGCGCGCACCGCCGCCGGAAGGACTCCGGCCAGCGTGCCGCGCCAGCCGGCGTGCACGGCCGCGCAGGCGCCGGTGCGCGGGTCCGCCACCAGGGCCGGGATGCAGTCGGCGACGAAGACGGCGACGGCCACGTCGGGACGGTGGCTGCAGAGCCCGTCGGCGCGCACACCGGCCAGGTCCGATGGCGCGTCGGCCGCGCGCACGCGCGCGATCACGGCGCCGTGGACCTGGGTCGTGACGAAGAG
>DASZFV010000412.1:0-3338 GCA_035939455.1 Polyangia bacterium | reverse complement strand
CGTCTGTGCCGCCGATATTGACGGTGATGCCCGAGAGCGGGGCCATGCCCGCGGCGCCGGACGTCCCGGACGCGCCCCCGGCGTCCATCGAGCCGGCCGCTCCCATCATCGAGCCGTCCGCGCCCGTCGACGAGCCAGCGGCGCCCGTCGTCGAGCCGGCGGCGCCCGTCGTGCCCACGCTTCCCGCCGCGCCGTTCCCGCTCGCTCCGGTCACGGAGACGTTTCCGGCCGCGCCCGTCGAAGAGCTTCCCGCCGCGCCGTTCGCGACGGTGTCCGCTTCCCCGTGGACGCCACACGCGAGGCCGCTCGCCGCAACGAGCCAGCCCGCGACGGCAATGATTCGGTCCCGTCGAATCTCGCGCGACGTGTCACGAACTTGCCTCATCGTCTTCGTCGTCTTCTTCGTCGTCGGCGTCATCGGGCCTCCCATCGCACGTGCAACTCTGCCTTGGGCGCGGTCACTCCTACAGAGACTCCCCGCCGCGCGAAAGGGGTCTCTGGGCCGTTGGGTGGGACGAGCTCCCCGAGCATGCCCCGCCGTTTGCGGTCTTTAATGCTCGCCCGCGTCATGACTCAGAAGGGAGACACCGACAGGCCGAGCGCGACGACCCACGCCTGCAGGTTGAAGTGACCCGACGTGTGCCAGTTCTCGTTGAGCAGCGCCACTGGCACGTACGCGCCAAGGAGCACAGCGACATATGGGTTCGACCATTCGACCGACGCCTGCGCGGCGCCCGCGAACACCGGCGTGTTGAGATTCTCGCCGAAGTCGCCGCGCGTATCCTGTTGCGTCTGGCCGACGAGGTTCAGCCCGAGCGCCGGCACGAGGGGGCCGAGAAAGTACCCGGCGTAGCCGTAGACCGTGGCTCCTGGCGCGCGGTAATTGGCCGCGGCGTTTCTCCCCCCGCGGTAGTTCGCGGCGCCGCCCACGAGCACGATGCCCCAATCTTGGTCGAAAATGTGATCGAGGAGCAGAGACCCCGTGAAGCGTCCGAAGCCGAGCTGCTCGTCGGGAGAAAGCTCGGCGCCGCGATACGCGGCGCGGTACGTCCCCGTGGGCAACGTCACGATTCCTGAGAGCAGCGTCGAGTTGTCCGTACCCAGGCGCCGTGTCGCCAACACGGTCATGTCTGCCAGGCCCGAGTTGGACACCCAACCGGTGCCGAACGGATTGCGATACCACTTGTAAGCGTACGGGATGGACACGCCGGCGTTCCACTTGTCGGTGAAGTCGCGCGTAATCTGGTTGTTGCTGATGATGTTGTAGCCCCCGAGCGCGGGGCCGGTCGGGCCGCTCTTTGGAATCGTAATGTAGTTGTCGAGGCTGATGACCTGGAACAGGCCGCCGGTCGTGTTTCGGCCGATCCACCGCACGCCGGCGCCGTTCGTGCCGCCGCCCGCGCCGCAGCCGCCGATCGTCTCCCAGCCCGCGAGCAGCGGCCCGAGGCGCGCGACCCGCAGCGACAGCGCCGCCTCGTCCAGCGCGGCGCACGCCACCCCGGGCACGCCCTCGAGACGCGCGAGGCGCGCCGAAAGACGACGACGCGCGACCTCTTTCGCGCCGAGCGGATAAAGAATCGAGGCGCAGCCCGCGACGAGCAGCAGCGTCCGGAGGCTCCTCACGCGGGATCCGCCTCCAAGCACCAGTAGCGAATGCTCTTGCGATCGGTGGCCGCGAAATCGTCGATGAGGGCTCCCTTCCAGATCGCCTTCAGATCAGGCGTGAGCTTGAGCTTGTGAGCGTCACCCTGCGTGAAGCTGCGCAGCTTGCCGCCGACGTGCGCCTTCATGCCGTCCTGGATCTTCGCGCGCGGCAACCGCGGTTTGTAATGCGCCACGAGGATGAGTTGCTTATCCATCGGCCCACCGATCACTTCGTAACGCATGACGTACGCGTAATCGTAGAGATCGTCGGGCGGCAGGCTCGAAGGAATCTCGACGAGCTTCGCGGTCACGGTGATGGGCGCTGCCGCCGCGTGCGCGCGGCGCGTCAGCGGCCACGCCAACGACGAACACACGATCGCGATCAACAGGACTGTACCTCGGGGCATCGAGCGGATCTCCTCCTCGAACGGCGCGACGAAACACTCGTCGCTTGGCCGGATCTCTCTCCGAACCTACGTCAGCCGCAGGGCCCCGGCAACAGCTTTCAGGTCCACGCAGAACCGAATTTTGTGGACCCATCCGCGCACGTCCGCCTGCGTTGCCGTCGTCGATGATTCCTTCGCGGTATTTGGCGCAGTCCTCCTCGATGAAACGCACGCCACGCGACGTTCTTTTGAGCCGTTTTCGAACGTCGGACGCACTTCATAGGTTCCTCTGAATCCCCTCAGCCGGTCAGCCCCGGGAGCGCGTGCTCCCGGATCACCGGCCCGCGGAGGACCGCGCGAGCGCGCCCAAGCCTTCGCGCGCGCTCACGCGCACGCTCTCGTGCGGGTCTTCCGCGGCCGACCGAAAGAGCGCCGCCGCCTCCTCCGTCCGGTGCGCATCGACGAACAGCCAGCCCAGGATCGCGGACGCCTCGCCCCGCCGGGGCGACGCCGGACAGGTCACGAGAAACGCCCGGAGCGCCGCGACGGCCTCCGCGCTCTTCTTGCCGCGCGCGAGCGCGATGGCCCGCCAGAACCTGGCCTCGTCAGCGAGGGGTCCGGACGGCGACTCCGCCAAGACGCGCCCGAACCCCGTGGCCGCGTCGTCGAAGCGTCGCCCCCGCAACGCGTCCCAGGCGTCGTCGTAGAGGGCCTCCTGCCGCGTGGGCGCGAGCGCGCGCGCGGCGGCCGCCTCGGCGCGCGCCGCCACCCGGCGAAGCCGCGGGGCGATGGCGCGCGGCGGCTCAGCGACGGGAAGCTCGGCGCGCGGCGACGGCCTCTCCGGCGCCGCGCGCGGGGCGGCGCGCCACCTCTGGCCGGCCCCGAGCGTCGTGAGCGCGGCGCCCCGCGGGCGGACCTCGACGCGACCGTGAGTCACCTCGACCCCGACGAGGCGGTCTTCCTTGGCCGCGACCTGGAAGCGCGTTCCGCGCACCTCGATCTCGCCATCGCCCACCTCGACGCGCACGCGGTCGCCCGGCCCCAGCGGCTGCACGTCGAGGTCGATGGCGCCCTCCCAGAGTCGAATCGTCTCAAGCGGGGGTGGCGACGCGACCGCGTAGCGAGCCCCACTCGCCGGCCGCACGACGACGTGCGAGCGCGCAGGCTCCGGCGCCCGTCGGCCCCGCGCGAGCCAGAGCGCCAGCATGACCGCGGCGACGGCGACGACGCCACCCGCCCACGACGGCCGCGCCGCGATTGCGGCGGGCTCGACCGCCGCGCTCGCGAGCAAGCTGGCGCGCACCTCCT
>DASZFV010000411.1:0-6845 GCA_035939455.1 Polyangia bacterium | reverse complement strand
GACGACGGCGCTGCCGAGCGGTCCCGCCTGCAGTACGGGGCCCACGTCGTCGTCGCCGGGCTGGCGCGCCCTCGCGCGGGGGGCGCCTGCGCCGTCGACGTCGACTTGAATCTCGTCGCCCACGAGGCGCACCGGAAACGCGTGCAGGCAGACGCGGTCGGGGTTGACGCCGCGGCCCGAGGCGACGTCGTACTCCCAGGCGTGCACGGAGCAGACGAGCGTCGTGCCCGTGAGGCGGCCCGCCGAGAGCGCGACGCCCTTGTGCAGGCAGCGGTCCTCGTAGGCGCGCACGCCGTCCTCGAGGCTGACGAGCAGCACGGGCACGCCGTCGACGACGACGCCCTTCATCTCGCCGACCCAGAGGTCGTCGCGCGGCGCGGCGCGGCGGAAGCTCATGGCTCGCGCTCCTCGCGCCGGGCGTCGGCTTGCGCGTTGGACCTGAGGTCGAACCTGACGTCGAATCGATCGAGTGCCTGCAGGCGCGCGCCCGACACCGTCACCGCGGGCGCGAGCGGCTCGCCGCGCACCCACACGCGGACGTGCGCTGCGGGCGCCACGCGGAGCGCCGCCGCGTCCTGCAGCTTGCGCGCGAGCTCGGCTGCCGTGTCTTGCTCGCCCGCGAGCACGAGCAGGCCGAGCGTGTCGCCCTCGAGGAACCCGTAGAGGGGGATCATCGCGGCACGCCCCCGGTGCGGTCGATCCAGGGGTAATCACCGCGGTAGGCGTCCTTGCCCCAGGTCTCGAACGTCAGACCGAAGTACCGGCGCAGCAGGGCCACGAGGTTGGGGGGGGCCTCGCCCGCGAGCACGCGCTTGACGACGTCCTTGTGGCCGGCGTAACGCTCGGGCTCCCGCTCGAAGATCCACCGGCACGGCTCCGAGCAGAAGATGAGCTTGCGTCCCGCGTGCTCGACGACGCAGGCGCTGTTCCGGCGCGTCGTGCCGTGGCAGAGCACGAGCTGGCACAGGTCGCAGAAACCGACGATGGCCGTGCCGTGGACGCCGAAGTCGTTCCCGACGTCGGTGCGCCTCCAGCGTTCGCCGATGCGTTCCCAGATGGGATCGATCTCATCCCAGGTCTCAGGGTATTTCTCGCGCAGCCAGGCGCGCTCGGCCGGCCCCGGCACGACGAGGTCGAACCACACGGAGGCGCGATAGGAGTAGGCGCTCGCGTAGACCATGTGGTGATAGCGGCCGAGCGCGGCCTCGAAGGTGGGCCAGTACCAGGGCCGTTCGAGCCCCACTTCCTCGAGCATCCGCAGGTACTGATCGACGATCCACTCCTGCATGAGCTCCTTGAACGACATCGTCCGATTCTCGACGGGCGTGAGGTAGTCGATCGCGAAGCCCGTGACGACGGCGAAGAGCTGCCAGCTGCGCCAGAACCACTTATCGGCGAGATACTGCGCGTAGGCGCGGTCGTGCTTGACCACCGTCGCGAGTACGGGCGCGCCGATCTGCGAGTGGCGTGCCTCGTCGCTCTGGATGCTGTTCACCATCTTCTCGAACATTTTGTCTCCCACGCTGTGGGCGAGCGCCGACAGGCCCACGAACTGCAAGTTCGTGAAGCCGGTCTCGAAGACGAAGTTCGTGGCGATGGCGAACTCGATGGCGCTCACGCCGAGCAGCATCTCGTCGACGAGGTGGCGGGCCGCGATCGCGACCCAGTTGTTGGAATGATAAAACTTGTGGGTCCAGTCGAATTGCGGATCGAGCGACACGAGCTCGTGCATGAGCACGAGCGGGATCTGCGTGTGGCGGAGCTCGTCGAGCGCGCCGAAGAGCGCCGTCTGGCGCCAGGCGCTCGTGCGGCCGAAGCGGGCCGCGCGCAGGTTGCCCACGACGGCCGCGAACTCGGCGAGGGGCAACGTAGCCGCGTGCAGCTTGAGGCCGTTCTTCCACTCGACAGGGAGCTTCGCGTAATCCTCCGGCCTGCCGACGACCTCTCGCACCGCCTCGACGGACGCGTCTTTTTCGGTTTGCGTCGTCACGTAGTCCGAAAAGGTCGTGCGGTACGGCTCGTCCCAATCGCGCCAGGCTGCCCGCGGCAGCCACGGCCGCCCGGCGAGCACTTCCGGAAATGCCTCCTCTTCACGCACGTAGCTGAAGTCCCAATCGAGATCTCGCCCGTAGTCCAGCCACTCCTCGCGCTTCAGCATGCCCACCCGCCTGAAATTGTAGACCTACTCTCAACTTGGCATCAACGCTCGCGCGAACGCTCGCGCGCGCGCGCTGGAAGGACGGCCCCGAAACGTCACCTCCCGGTAACGTGTGGCGGTGGGACGCGCCTTGTGGCCGGCGCCCGCCCGTTGTACACAGGCGATTCACCCGCCCCGTGACCCGACGTCCGGGCCGCCGAACGTCCGCTCGAAAGGAGCGAAGATGACTCGACCAGCTCATTTCCGACGAATCGGCGCGCACGGCGTCGCTTGCTTTCTTGCGCTCGCGTTCGCCAGCGTCGGCTGCGGCGGCGGCAGCGGCGCGGCTGCGGACGGCGCGGCCGGCGCAGCGGGCGCGACCGGCGCCGGCGGGACGACCGGCGGCACGCCCTTGGCGATGTGCACGCAACTCGTGACGACCCTCTGCATCCGATTGAATGACGAGTGCAAGCTCTCCGACGGCGGCGTCCCAGATTGTGAGAAGTTTCAAAACGTCGCGTTCGGGTGCGATCGTGCAACGTCGGCGGCTTTCGCGGATTGTCTGAAGGACGTACAGGGGCTTTCTTGCGCGGGCTTGTTCCCGGCGAGCGGGCTCGTATTGCCAGGCACGTGCAACGATCCGCTCAACATCCCGCCGAGCGACGCCCAGACGAAGTGCGTGAATCTCGTCGGGGTCGTCTGCGACCCGGTCGACGTCTGTGCCAACGTCACGCCGGTGCAGACGACGGATCTCACGACCTGTCTTCAGAATGGCTCCGACCAGATCGGCTGCCAGTTCGCGGTGGCCGTGGGTCCGACCTACGCGCAGTGTTTGACTGATTTGTGCGCCACCGCCGACGCCGGGGTGCCCGACGGAGGCACCGGGCCGGCCTCGTGCAACGGCGTGATCCAGGGACCGATGTAAAGAAACCATCCGTCTGGGGCTTGACGTGGCGCGACGGAGGGACCTACCTTCCGGTTTCCGAGACGAGCGTTCATTTCGCAGAGGAGAGAGACATGACGAAGACCATCTGTGGTTTGGCGATTCTGGCGCTCAGCGCGACGGCAGCCGCGGCGGACAAGGCGCCCGCGGCGGCGGCTCCGGCAGGGGCTCCCGCCGGGATGCCTGACATGAGCAAGATGGGGCCGATGTCCCGTCCGGCGACCAAGCAGGACAAGAAGGGGATCGACGAGCTCTACAAGTCGTTCGAGGCCGCTATGAAGAAGGGCGACGTCAACGCGGCCGCCGACCTCGTCGACTTCCCCGTCACCATGCTGAGCGACGACTCGAAGGGCGTCGAGAAGGACTTCAAGGCCACGCGCGAGCAGTGGATCGGCATCTTTGCCCCGTTCGCGGCGAACATGCCCAAGGACGTGAAGATGTCGGGCAAGCACACGCCGACGTTCCTCTCGGACACCCTGGCCGTCTCGATCGAGCAGAACGGCATGTCGGGCGGCAAGGTGAAGGGTAAGTGGGCTGCCATGGCCGTCGTGACACTCGTCGACGGCAAGTGGAAGTTCAAGGAGATGGCCGAGGCGGGGTGGGGCGACATGCCCGCGCCCATGCCCGCGCCCGCGAAGAAATAGCCGTTCGTCAGCTCGGGCTCACGAACGAGGGCGGCCTCCGCGAGGGGCCGCCCTTTTCTATGTGCCGCCCCTGCGCGCGGCGGCGCTGTTTACGGCGCGACGGGCGATTCGAAACGCGACGGCAATGAAGGTCCTCTAGAGTCGAGCCCCCCATGGCGATCTCGGTCTCCCTCCACCACAAGACGGTCTATGCCTACGACCGGCCTGTCCGCCTCGGGCCGCACGTCGTGCGGCTGCGGCCCGCGCCGCACTGCCGCACGCCCATCCGCGCCTACTCGCTCAAAATCGGGCCGAGCGGGCACTTCCTCAACTGGCAGCAGGATCCGTTCGGGAACTATCAGGCGCGCCTGGTCTTTCCGAACGAGGTGCGCGCGCTCGAGGTCGAGGTCGATCTCGTCGCCGAGATGACCGCCATCAACCCGTTCGATTTTTTCGTCGAGGAGTCGGCGAGCGCCTATCCGTTCGCCTACGACGCCGAGCTGCGGGCCGAGCTCGCGCCCTATCTGCAGCACGGCCCGGGGGGCGAGCGCCTCGCGGCGTTCGTGCGCGGCCTCGAGTCGGACCTTGCGCGGACGGGCCGGCGCACGCTCGACGTGCTCATGGACGTCAACCAGCGCGTGCAAAAGACGCTTCGTTACGACATCCGCATGGAGCCCGGCGTCTTCGCCGCCGAGGAGACGCTCGCGCGCGGCCACGGCTCTTGCCGCGACTTCGCCTGGCTGCTCGTGGAGAGTATGCGGCGCCTCGGGTTCGCGGCGCGCTTCGTCTCGGGCTACTCGATCCAGCTCGTCGCCGACGTCCAGGCGCTCGACGGGCCGTCGGGCGTCTCGCGCGACGTCACGGACCTGCACGCCTGGGCGGAGGTGTACCTGCCCGGCGCGGGTTGGATCGGCTTCGACGCCACGAGCGGTCTCGCCTGCGCCGAGGGGCACATTCCCCTGGCCTGCACGGCGGATCCGGGCAGCGCGGCGCCCATCTCGGGCGGCTACTCGTTCGAGCCGGCGCGACCGGGCGAGAAGGTCGAGGACTCGTTCAGCTTCGAGATGAAGGTCGAGCGCGTGCGCGAGGAGCCGCGCGTCACCAAGCCCTATACCGACGCGACCTGGACGGCCATCGAGCGCGTCGGGCGCGTCGTCGACGACGCGCTCGTCGCGGGCGACGTGCGCCTCTCGATGGGGGGCGAGCCGACGTTCGTGTCGAGCGACGATCCCGACGGCGACGAGTGGAACACGGACGCGCTCGGGCCGACGAAGAGCCGGCTCGCCGAGGAGCTCCTGCACCGGATGCGCGGCAAGTTCGCGCCGGGAGGCCTGCTGCATCACGGGCAGGGCAAGTGGTACCCGGGCGAGCCGCTGCCGCGCTGGGCGATGACCTGCTACTTCCGCAAGGACGGCGTGCCGCTGTGGAGGCGCCCGGAGCTCCTGGCGCGCGAGGGGGGGGCGGCGGCGCCGCCGGACGCAGCGCAGGCGTTTGCGCGCGCCGTCGCGCGGCGGCTCGAGGTGGGCGATCGGCACCTCATGCCCGCCTATGAGGACATGTTCTATTACCTGTGGCGCGAGCGGCGCCTGCCCGTGAACGTCGACATGCTCGAGGCGCGCCTCGAGGACGCGCGCGAACGCACGCGCTTCGCGCGCATCTTCGAGCAGGGGCTCTCGCACGTCGTGGGCTACGTCCTGCCGCTCGAGCCCGTGAGCGACTGGAACGATCCGACGAGCGTGCGCTGGCGTACGGGCGCCTGGCCGGCGCGCACCGAGCGCCTGTTCTTGATCCCGGGGGACTCGCCCGTCGGCTTTCGGCTGCCGCTCGATAGCTTGCCGTGGGCGCCGCCCGAGGCGCTGCGCGCGTACCACGAGATCGATCCGTTCCGCCCGGACCGGGCGCTGCGCCCGCGCGCGGAGCTGCAGATGCCCGGCGCGCGGCGCGAGGGCGCGGGCGACGTGGGCCGCGAGGATGCGGGGAAGCACGAGAGGGCCGAGGCGCGGCCCGTATCGCCCACCGATCCGGCGGGCGTCGTGCGGACGGCCCTGTGCACGGAGGTGCGCGCCGGGATCCTCCACGTCTTCATCCCGCCGTTGCCGAGCACGGAGGCGTTCGTCGAGCTGGCGGCGGCCGTCGAGGAGGTGGCGGCCGGCCTGGACGTGCCCCTGCGCATCGAGGGCTACCCGCCGCCGCGCGATCCGCGCATCGGTCAATTTGCCGTCACGCCCGATCCGGGCGTCATCGAGGTCAACATCCACCCGGCTTTGTCGTGGGACGAGCTCGTCTCGAACACGACCGTTCTCTACGAGGAGGCGCGCCAGACGCGCCTCGGCACCGAGAAGTTCATGGTCGACGGCCGCCACACGGGCACGGGCGGCGGCAACCACGTCGTCATGGGCGGCCCCACGCCGGCCGACAGCCCTCTGCTGCGCCGCCCCGATCTGCTGCGCAGCCTCATCGGTTATTTCGTCAATCACCCGGCGCTTTCGTACCTGTTCTCGGGCCTGTTCCTCGGGCCCACCAGCCTGGCGCCGCGCCTCGACGAGGCGCGCCAGGACAGCATCGACGAGCTCGAGATCGCGTTCCGGCAGATCGACGAGCGCGGCAAGGGCGCGCCCACGCCGCCTTGGCTCGTCGACCGCGTGTTCCGCCACCTCCTCACGGACGTCACGGGCAACACCCACCGCACCGAGCTGTGCATCGACAAGCTCTTCAGCCCCGACGCGGCCAGCGGGCGGCAAGGGCTGCTCGAGCTGCGCTCGTTCGAGATGCCGCCGCACGCGCGCATGAGCCTGGCCCAGCAGCTCATCCTGCGCGGGCTCGTCGCGACGTTCTGGCAGACGCCGTACACGGAGCGGCCGGCGCGCTGGGGCACGGCGCTCCAGGACCGCTTCGCGCTGCCGCACTTTCTGTGGCACGACCTGGGCGACGTCGTGGGCGACCTGCGGCGCGCGGGCTTCCCGTTCGAGGCCGGCTGGTTTGTGCCGCACCACGAGTTCCGTTTCCCCATCTGCGGCGAGGTGGCCGCCGCGGGCATCGACCTCCAGCTGCGGCAGGCCATCGAGCCGTGGCACGTGCTCGGCGAGGAGGCTACGGCGGGCGGCCAGGCGCGCTACGTCGATTCGTCACTCGAGCGCTTGCA
>DASZFV010000410.1:0-3026 GCA_035939455.1 Polyangia bacterium | reverse complement strand
TCGCGACGCTGACGCACAGCTTGAACCGCCTGCGCCGCCCGCTGCGGGGCGAGAGCGGACAGATCGCGCAGCGCCTTACCGACGACGAGGAGACCGCGCTGCAGATGGCGCTTGGCCTCGGCATCACGGGGCTCGCGATCGCGGCGGCGGCGTTCCTCTTTACGGTGCGCACGCTGCGGCCGCTGCGCGTGCTGCGTGCGCGGGCGCGCGAGGTCGCGGGCGGCGACTACGCGCGGCGCACGGGCGTGACGTCGCGCGACGAGATCGGCGATCTCGCGCGCGAGTTCGACGCCATGGCGGGCGCCATCGAGGAGCGCGAGCAGCGGCTTATCCGGTCCGAGCGGCTCGCGACCGTGGGGCGCATGGCGGCGCAGATCACCCACGAGGTGCGCAACCCCCTCGCGTCGATCGGCCTTTACGCCGAGCTCCTCGGCGACGAGATCGCGGACCGCGGGCAGGGGAACGACGAGCCCAAGCGCCTCGTCGCGTCGATCATCAGCGAGGTCGACCGGCTCACCGAGATCACAGAGACATACCTGCGCTTCGCGCGCCTGCCTCGGCCCAAGCTCGAGCGCGAGGACCTGGGCGCGATCGTCACGGGCGTGCTCGAGTTCGCGCGCGCCGAGCTGTCTCAGGCCGGCATCACGCTCGAGCTCGACGTCGCGGCGGGCCTGCCCGACGTCGCGGCCGACGAGGCGCAGCTCCGGCAGGCGCTGCTCAACCTCGTGCGCAACGCGCGCGAGGCCATGTCGACGCGCCAGAGCGGCCGGCTGCGCGTCGCCGTCGCCGCGCGCCGTGGGGCGGGGGACGACGGCCGCGACGCCACCGAGATACGCGTCACCGTGTCCGACTCGGGCGACGGTATCCCGCGCGAGCACCTCGGAAAGATCTTCGACCCGTTCTTCTCCACGAAGGAGCGCGGCACCGGGCTCGGCCTCGCGCTCGTGCAGCAGATTGTCGTCGAGCATGGCGGCCGCATCGAGGTCGAGAGCGGCCCGGACGCGGGCACGGCATTCTCGCTGACGTTCCCCGCGCTCCGCGCCCCGGCCAGCGACGCGCGCGACGAGCCCGCGTCCGAGGCGCGCGCCGCCGCGAGCGCGCCCCTCGCTCAGGGTGTGACCGCGGCCCGGTGAGGAGCCGCGCGTGTCGGCTGACCCAGCGCCGCGTAGAGCTTGGCGAGCGCGCCGTGGATCGCTCCCGCGTCGGCGGGATGAAAGAGCAGGGCGCGCTCGAAGGCTTGGGCCGCGGGCGCCAGCTGGCCCGTCGCCGCGAGAGCGCGCGCGAGGGCCGCGTGGAGATCGGCGTCGGCCGGATCGATGAAGATCGCGATGGGTGCGGCCCACAGCACGCGCGCGCTCCGTCCGGCGCGCGCGCTCGCGAGCACGAGCTCTTCGGCGCGCGTGGCGTTCTGTGGCTCGAGCGCGAGCGCAGCCTCGAGCTCTTCGGCGCGGTCCGCCTCGCGGCCATGTTGCGCGAAGAGCTCGGCGAGGAGCGCGTGCGGTTCGACGCGCGAATCGTCGAACGCGACGGCGCGCCGAAGGTTCGTCTCCGTGGCCGCGAGCTCGCCGCGATGGAGCTCGGCGAGCGCGAGGCGCACGCGCACGTCGTAGCCGTCGAAGGCGGGGCCGAGCGTCAGGATGCCCGAGAACGCGGCCGCGGCCGCGGCGGCGTTCTGGTCGGCGAGCGCCAGTTCCCCCGCGAGGAAGAACGTGGCCGCCGCGTCGGCGTCCGCCTCCGATTGGAGCGCTCGGGCGCGCGCGAGCGCGGCGCGCGCCGTCGGGCGATCGGCCACCGCGAGGGCCGACAGGCCGAGCCTGACCTGGGCGCCGACGTTGCGCGGGGCCGCGGCGGCGTCGCGCGCGGCCTCGTCGCGCGGGCGCGCGAGCGTCTGTGACGGCAGATACTGGGCGTCGTAGCGGCTCCAGCGCGTCGCGAGCTCGGCGCGGAAGGCGCGCTCGAGCGCGGCCGCGTCCATTCCCGCGAGGCGCTCGAGCACGCCGGGCCCGCGCTCGCCGCGCCCCCAGGCGGTCAGGGCGCCGCGCAGGCGCGGAAAGCCGAAGCGGCGCTCGAGGAAGTCGACGGCGAGGGCGGCGTGGGCGTAGGCGCGCGCCGCCGACTCAGGGTCGCGCGCGTCGACGAAGGCGTTCGAGAGCGCGACGAGCGGCGGCAGCTCGCCGCGTTTCCAGGCGCCCCATAGCGCGACGTCGTCGTGGCGTCTCCACTCGGTCCGCAGGCGCATGGTCTCCACCTCCGACAGCCCCTCCGTGAACCAGCGCGGAACGCGTGAGCGCGACAGCTCGATCGCGAACACGTGCGCGAGCTCGTGCGCAAGCACCATGCCCCAATTGAACGCATGGTTCGTGGGCGCGAGCGACGTGATGATGCGCCCGAAGCAGACGCCCGAGACGCCGATGCCCGGCAGCCCGACCGTGCGCACGCCGAACTGCCCGGGCTCGCCGTAGAGCTCGAACGTGATGGGCCCCTTGGGCTCGAAGCCATAGCGCGCGACGAAGCGCGCGTACGTCTCCTCGAGGAACGGCGCCACGACGGCCTCGATGGCGGGGCGCGCCTCCGGCTCGACGCGGAAGCGCAGGTGGGCGGTCGACAGCATCACGTAGCGCGCCGGGATGACCTTCTCGAAGAGGTCGAGGAGGTTGAACGTGCGCGCGTCGTAGGGATCGATCTTCCAGGCGCGGCGCAGCGTCTCGAGGCCGCGCGCCTCGTCGCCGAGGCGCAGCAGCGTCGTCGCGAGCACGGAGAGGCAGCGCGCGTTCTCGGCGTCGGCGGCCACACCCTCCTCGGCGACGGCGCGCGCCTCGACGTAGCGGCGCTGGCGCTCGAGGGCCTCGGCGCTGAAGGCGAAGAGCTCGCCGTCGCGCCCGTGCGCCGCGAGGTGGTGGTCTCGCTCGCGCACGTACGTCGCCGCGTCGTCGAGCAACAGCGCCGCGGCTGCGGCGACGCGCGCCGCTCCCGGATCGAGGGGGTTCGTGCGGCGGAGGAGGGCGACGTCGGCGGCCGCGGCCGCG
>DASZFV010000409.1:0-7563 GCA_035939455.1 Polyangia bacterium | reverse complement strand
CGATGGCGCTCGTCGCCGTCACGAGTCGGGCCCGCAGCGCGCGCGCCTCGTCGGACAGCGCCTGGGCCTTCGCGGTCTCCCGCGCGTAGGGTCCATGGGTGCTCACGGGCCGCGCGGCGCGCCGGGCCGCCGTCAGGAGGTCGCCCACGCGATCCTCCATCTCGGGGTCGCCCCGCGCGACGCTCCTCAGGGCCTCGACGTCTCGAACGAGGCTCACGGCCTCGCTCGCCTCGCTGCCCGCGGCCTTGCCGGTCTGCTTCGCGGACAGCTCGTCCCAGACGGCGATCTCGCCGGGTAGGTGCCCCGCCTCGCGATCGAGCGCGACGATGTCGCCGAAGTAGCGGTAGAACTTCGGGTCGATCTTGAGCAGCTCGACGACGGGGTCGCGCGCC
Organism: Polyangia bacterium; assembly: GCA_035939455.1. GTDB lineage: Bacteria > Myxococcota_A > Polyangia > Fen-1088 > Fen-1088 > DASZFV01. The sequence goes on along the minus strand of DASZFV010000409.1, from coordinate 7,171 downwards.
GTGCCGATCTGCTGCTTGCCGAGCAGGCGCTGGTAGAGCAAGCGCCGCCGCCCGGGATCCTTGAGCAGCGTCGCGACCTGGGCCTCGATGGGCTTGTAGACGCGCACGAGCTCCTCGAGCTCGGCGCGCACGCGATCGAACCGGCACGACTTGAGATCGATCATGGAGTGCAGGAGCAGGACGTCGGGCGCGAGGGGCGACTGCGGGAACGATCGGTCGAACTGCTCGAGGAAGGCGCCGGCCGCCTCGTACTCGCCCTTCTGGAACATCGACCAGGAGGCCTCGAAGAGCGCGTCGGGCAGGCGGTCAGAATCCTCGGGCACGCGGAAGTAGAAGTAGTACGCGTCGTCGTACTTGCCCTGTTCGTGCGCGATGCGGCCGAGCGCCAGGTAGGCGAGGTCCTTGATGGCGTAATAGCGGCCATCGATGAAGAACGTGAAGCGGTCCTGGTCGACCTGCTCGACGATCTCGCACAGCGAGGCGCGCGCGGCGGCGAAGTGGCCCTTGCGGGCGTGCGCGAGGCCGCGAAAGTACAGGGCCGCCGCGAAGAAGCGCGACTGCCGGTCGACGTTCGCGAGGCGCTCCTCGGCGGTCGGCAGGTCGTTCGCCTCGTAGGCGACCTTGCCGGCGAGGTATTCGTGCTCCGCGCGGCTGTCGCGCGGGAGCTCGGCGGGGTCCACGCGCAGCGCGGCCGCGGCCCGGTCGAGCATGGCGAGCACCGCGGGCTGCTCGCGCGTCTCGAGCGCGATGTCGACCATGGCGCGATAGGCGGGCGCGAAGAAGGGCGAGCGCGGGCCGTGCCCGAGCGCGCGCAGGAGGTACCGTTCGGCCGAGGCATAGGCGCCCGCCCGGACGAGCGCGCGGCCGAGCGTGAGCTCGGCGTTGGCGTATTCGGGCGCGTAGGCGAGCTTGGCGAAGCGCTCGGCCTCGACGACGCGGAAGAGCCGCCCGGTCGCGACCTCGGCGTTGCCGCTCACGAGATCGTTCTCGGCGGCCACGAGCGTCTCGCGGATGCGCTCGATCGTCGCGGGCTGGGCGTCGTCGACGAGCACGCCCGCCTTCTCGAGATCGGTCAGGTAGCGCGCCATGGGATCCTGCTCGACGAAGAGGGCCTGACCGAGGAGCAGCGCGAGCGTGCTGATGAGGGTCGTCACGTCGTCACGTCATCCGGGGGGGTCACTTCTTGAGAGTCTCGGACTCGAGCTCGAGCTCGATGCGGGGCTCGTAGTTGGGCAACGAGCCGTCCTCGTCGCCCGTGAGCGCGATCGTCGTCCGCTTGCCGTCGGGGACGTCGATGGCGAATGTCTGCTCCGAGCTGTAGCCGAGGCCGTCGATGTCCTTGCCCTTCTTCTTTGTGCCGGGTCGCACCTCGAGGCGCAGCGTGAGGGCGTGCGGGCCCGGTTTGCACGGGCGTTCGGCGACCGTGAGCTTGTCGTCCGTGACAGGCTTGTCGCCCGAGTCCCAGATCGTGGCGCCGTCGAGGCGGATCTCGGCGTGACGGATGACGGCGTCGGGGGCGGCCTTCCAGCGCAGCTCGGCCGCGAGGCGCGCGCCGTAGAGCCCCTCCTGCACGACCTGCGCGCGCGCGCGCGCGCGGAAGAGCTCGTCGCGCAAGCGGTCGTAGTCGGCGCGCAGCTTCTGCAGGTCGATCGATGGGCCGGGCGCCGACGCGGCGTCGGTCGCCGGCGTGGCGACCTCGGGAGGCTTCGGCGCGGGCGCGCGCGCGGGCGGAGTCTCGGCGGCGGGCGCCGCGGGCGCGGGCTCGTCCTGCCGCGCGGGGAGGTCATCCGGGGTGGCCTGGATCGACGACGCGTCGTCGGTGGGGGACGCCAGCGCTCCCGCGGCGGCGGGCTTTCGCGCCGGCCGTCTCTTGGCGGGCCTCGCCTGCAGGGCGGCGGGGAGAACCAGCGCGAGCGCGAGGGTGAGGGCGAGGCGTCGCATGGTCACTCGCCCATCGGCAGAAAGAGGCTGAACCCGAGGGTCAGCGTCAGATCATTGACGATCTCCTTCTCGGCGAGCAGCCGTTCGTGGAAGACGTGGTCGCGCACGTCGACGCGGATCGCGAAGGCCCGCCCGACGAAGAACTTCAAGCCGAGGCCGCCGTTGCCCGCCAGATCGCTCGACAGCACCGAGTCGACGACGCCGCCGCCGAGCGCCAAATAGAGATCGAGGTGGGTGAGCCCGCCGCCGAGGCGCATCTTCGCGTGCGCTGGCACCCAGACGAGGTCGGCGTCGAAGCCGAGCTGTCGGAGCGGCTTGTTTTGCAGCACCGCGAACGTGCGCTCGAGCTCCCGCCCGCCCGACGAGCTGATGCGCGTGTAGCTGCCCGAGGCCTCGACGGCCAGGTCCTCGGTCATGTGGTACGTGTACGCGCCGCCGGCGGTGTACGTGCCGTCGAAGAGGTCGGAGACGTAGTAGCCGCCCTGGACGGTGAGCTCGTGGCGGTTGGTCTGCTGGAACAGGCGCTCGCGCGTCGTGCGCATTTTGCGCTTGGCGAAGAGATCCGCTTTGATCTGCTCATCGATGCAAGCGTCACCGCCGACCTTTCCGCTCGGCGCCGCTTCCGCCGCGGTGGGTCCGTCGTCGGCGGCCTTGTCGCGGCCCGATTCGTCCGCGTCGTGCGCCGTCGCGCCGAGCGCGAACACCAGGGCCAAGCTCAGAGCAACCACAGCGACACCCCTCCCAGCACCATGATGTTGTTCGTGATACGGCCGCGCCCGAGCACCTCTTGCGGCAGCAGGAAGTCGCGCACGTCGAAGCGAAACGCGAGCCGCTTCGTGAGGTAGAGCTTGAATCCTGCGCCGGCCTCCCAGGTCAGCCCCATGACCGAGTCGTTGAACGTTCGCCCCGCGCCCGCGACGGCGAAGAGGTCGCCGTGGATGATCGTCTGCTCGGTGAACTTGAACTTCGCGTGGATGGGCGACCACGACATCGAGGTGATGGCTTGCCACGCGTCGGTCGGCACGAAGTGCTCTTGCTGGGTGAAGGCGCTGAAGGGCTCCTCGAGACGAAACTGGACGGGCGACCGCGTGACGAGCAGCTCGAGGCCGAAGTCCTCGGAGGGATAGAACGAGAGGGCGCCGCCGTAGCTGTAGGTCGACGAGAGGGCGTCCGAGGCGTAGAAGCCGCCCACGCCCGAAAGCTCGAACCGGTGCCGCTTGAGAAAGTCGCGGCGTTGGACGCCCTTGCGCCGGCCGCCCGTGGCGTCGCCGTCGAGGCACGTCAGCGCGTGAAGGGACTCGATGCCGGGGCCCTCCTCGTCCTCGTCGTCGCCGCTCGTCTCCCCGGCCGGCGCCGAGGCCGTCTCGTCGGCCGCATCGTCGTCGTCCGTCGCCCCCGACTGGAAGGGGTTCGATAGAGCTGTGTCCGACGCGGGAGCCGCCAAGGCCGAGCTCCCGTTGCCGAGGCCCAATCCGAACTGGACGGCGATGGCGAGGGCGAGGGTCGCGCGTAGCAACGCCGACGAGCGTAGCCCCTTCGAAACGGCGTTGGCAAGCCGCGTCCTGTTTCTTTTTTCCAATTTGCCGTCGAGAAAGTGCGATCTTTCGAGGCAGAGACGCACCGAAAATGTTCGCGCGTGACGCAACGGCCGGAGCCCATGTGGCGCAACGTGGGACATCCACGGTGGCGCAACGGTGGCGCGCGCTCGGGGCTCGCGGCGCTCGGGTTGACTGCCGGGTGGTGCCGGAAGGCTCGAGCGGGGCGGACGCGGGCCAGGGCGCTAACGCGCGTCGGTTGGCGTGCATGGACCCCACCGTTTGCGACGGAACGTCCGGGCGGGCTTGCCGCGCGGGCCGGTTCGGTTTCACGATGGGCGGCATGGACGTGCTGGCGAGCTGTGCGCTCACGGCGCCGACCTGGCCTTGCCCCGCCGACGCGACGCTCGCGGGCTGCATCAAGTGGAGCTAGAGCTCGATCTCCTGGGACGCCGGCGCGAGGCCCGGAAGGCGGCGCGCACGAGCCAGGGCGCGTGGCGATAGAGAAAGACCATCACGCGGCCGTGAGTCGTGATCACGGCCTCGCGCGTTCGCGTCTCGATCGCGCCGACGATCTGGCGCGCCGCCTCGTCGGTGGGCATGCGGAGCCGGGCCGGCACCCGCGAGGCGTCGCTCTCTTGCCGCCGCCCTTGGTTGTCGACGTGACCGATGTCGCTCACGACGAACCCGGGCGAGAGCAGCGTCACGCCGACGCCCTCGTGGGCGAGCTCTCCGTGCAGCGTCTCGGCCAGCGCGCGCACGGCGAACTTGCTCATGTTGTAGGGGGACAGCCCCGGGGACGGCACGTGACCGGCAACGCTGCCCATGATGACCAGCTGACCGCGTGACCGCTTGACCGCCGGAAGCGCGGCGTAGATCGTGCGTAGCACGCCGAAGACGTTGGTCTCCATCTGACGGCGGTAATCGTCGAGTCCGAGGCGGTCGACGCGCCCCGTGACGGCGAAGCCCGCGTTGGCGATGGCGACGTCGAGCCCGCCGAAGGTGCGCTCGGCGACGGCGACGGCCTCCTCGACGGATCCGTCGCGGGTGACGTCCGCCTCGACGGCGACGGCGCGCACGCGCGCGCCGAGCTCTGCCGCCAGGGCGTCGAGCCGCTCGCGCCGGCGCGCCGCGAGGACGAGGTTCGCGCCGTGGGGAACCAGCGCGCGCGCGATCGCGGCGCCGATGCCGCTCGACGCGCCCGTGATGAGAACGGTCTTGCCCTCGAGCACCGGAGGCGATCGCCGTCAGGCCGTCTTCAGCGCCTCGAGGTCGGCGCGCAGGCGATCGTCGGTGAAGTTGTCGCGCTTGCGGCGGACATCGAAGTAGAGCAGCACCATGCCCAGCACGGGCAGCGGCAGGAAGATCATCGTGACGAGGTCGCCGAAGAGCGAGCTCACGAAGAGCGCCGAGCTGGGCACGAGCATGTGCGCGACGAGCTGGGCGAACCAGCGCAGGACGGCGAACACGGTGATCATGATGGCGACGCGCAGCCAGTCCGAGCCGACGAGCTCGACGCTGCGGCGGAGCGCCTCGCGACCGCGCAGGTTCTCGATGAGCACGACGGGAGACACGAAGGCGAAGAGCAGGCCCAGGATGAGCCCCGGCAGGATGAAGAGCACGAAGCCGAAGGCCGTGATGAAGGCAGCCGGGATGATGGCCGTGAGAAGGGGCCCGAGGCGCCGGAAGAGCAGCATCCAGACCTCGCGCCAGCCCGCGGCGCCGCCCAGGACGCGATCGGCGACGGCGATCGTGAGGGCGCCGTTCGTGAGGGGCACCGCGATGGCGTAGATGAAGAAGGTCACGAGCGTGCCCAGGATGCCGAGCACGAACATCGTGAAGCCGCCCATGGCGGCGCCCGCCGCGAGCATGCTGCGCCGCCCGAACTCCTTGAGGGCGCGCGCCTGGTCGGCCTGCAGCTTGTCGATCGTCGCGCGGTCGGCGTGCCGCTGGTACGCCTCCTGGAGCGCCATGCGCGCCGCCTCGAGGTCGCTGGCCTGCCCGGACGCAGCGGCCTCGACGGCCGTCGCGGCCGCGACAGTGGGCGCCATGATGAGCGAAACGGCGCACGACTTGATGACCGAGGCGGGCACGAACAGAACCGCGCACGTGAGCAGGAGCGCTCGCGCGTGCCGGCGGTAGAGGCCCCACGCCTCCTTGAGGATGTCGAAGACTCCCTTCTCGGGCAGGCCGGGCCCGGCGGTCGGCGCCGCGCCCGGGCCGGGAAGGGGGACGCCCGTCGTCGGGCAGAATGCCGCGCTGGCGGCGTGCGGCGCTCCACAGTGCGGACAGGGCGTGTCGGCCACGGCGATCTCCTTTGGCGTGAGGGGCCAGCATACTCGAAAGCGCGGTCGCGCGTGCTACAAGGACGGCGTGCGGCGCCAAGGCCCGGACAAAGACCGTGGGAGCGGCGCCGCGCGCGGGCTCGCCGTCCTGGCCGCGCTCGCGACGACGACGGCGCGCGCGCAAGACGGGCCGCGCCCTGCCGACGAAGCCTCGCGGCCCCGGCTCACGGCGGCGCTCGGCATGGGCGCGTCGCTCGACGCGGCCGGACTGTCCCGGACCCGTGCCGTCCCCGCGTTCTTCGCGACGGGGGGCGTGGGCGCCGACTGGCCCGTGGGGGCCGAGCTCGCGGCCTTCTCCTCGTCCGCCCAGGGGCGCTTCGACGGCACGCCCATCGATCGGCTCGCGCTCGCCGCGGTCGCTGTCGTGCGGCCTGCCGCGTGGAAGATCGCGCGCGGCGACCCACGCTTCCACGCCAGGCTCCTGCGCGCCTCGGCCGTCGAGGTCGGTCTCGGTCTCGAGCGCGACGGCACGACGACGCACGCGGGCAGCCGCTTCGGCCTGCACCTCGGCGCGCGCCTCGAGATCCCCCTCGGGCTGGCCGGGTACGCGAGCGAGCTGCGCTTGCGCCTCGCCGTGCGGCGCATGGAGGGCTTCTACACGCCCGTCGTGCAGGGCGTCGGCGTGGGAAACAGCATCGAGCTCTTCTCCGGCCTCGTGACGGTCTTCTAAGTCAATTGCCCGAGCGCACGGCCTCCCAGGGCGCCGACAGCGCGCGCCGGCCGTCGCGGGGCCGCAGATCGACGGACCACGTTCCGGCTTGGGCGCCCGGCTGCAGATCGCCGAGGCGGCCCGCGAGACCGTCATCGTGGGTCTCGAGGAGCGGCGCCGTCCCCTCGAGATAGAGGTCGAGGTCCGTGCCGTTGGCCGCCTCGAAGGAAGCGTCGAGCCGCGCCGCGAGCGCGTCGAGACCGGCCGAGCAGGCCGTCACGAGGCAGCCCGCCGCTCGACCCGCGCGCGGGCAGAGCGCCTCGTCGAGGGCGGCGCACCCGGCGAGCTTGCCGTCCTCGCCGTGCGCGAGGCCCGCGACGGCGGCGACGAGGCCGGGCGCGTCGGCGGGCAGGCCGCGTTGCTCGAGCGCGAGCACGCCGAAGGCGGCTCGCGCCGCGGCGCCGAGGCGCACGGTGAACCCGTGCCGGGCGAGCGTGAGCATGTCCTCGCTGGCCGTGCCCGTGGTCGTCGCCGTGAGCACGGGGAGTCCGAGCGCCTGCAGCGCGACGTCGGTGGTCGCGCTCGAAAGGGTGAAGCCCACGCTCGTGAGCGTGTGCGTGATCGTGACGTCCGTGAGCGTGCCGGCCGCGCGCACGTCGAGCGTCGAGCCGAGCCGGAGATCGTCGAAGAGGTGAGGCGCG
>DASZFV010000408.1:0-6406 GCA_035939455.1 Polyangia bacterium | reverse complement strand
CTTCCGGCGGCGGCGTTCCTCGCAGGGCGTCCAGTGGCCCCGGGCACGTCCTTGCGAGACCCGGCGGCGCGGCCACGCGAATGACGGCGGGAAGAGGGACGCCCACCGGCCGCGACCTCGCCCGCTCGGTGCTCGAGCGCGTCGAGCAGTCGGGCTCCTTCGCCAATCGCGCCCTCTCGGCGGCGCTCGATCGTGCGCCGATGCTGAGCGCCGCCGAGCGCGGCCTCGCGACGGAGCTGGTCTACGGCGTGCTGCGCCGGCGCGCGCGTCTCGATCGCGCGCTCGAGGCGTTCGCGCGCAAGGGCCTCGCGGGCGTCGAGCCACGCGTGCGCGTGGCCCTGCGCGTGGGCGCCTACCAGGTGCTGTTCCTGGATCGCATCCCCGCGTACGCCTCGGTGAACGAGGCCGTGGAGGTCTGCAAGCAGCTGGGGGGACCGGGCGTGGGGCGGCTCGCCAACGCGCTCCTGCGGCGGCTCGCCGATCGCGGCGAGCCGCCGCTGCCCGATCCCGCGCGCGACGCGCGCGGCTATCTCGTCGAGGCGGCCGGGCTGCCGAGCTGGCTCGCCGGGCTGCTGCTGGCCGAGCTGCCCGCGGCCGACGCCGTGGCCTTCGGCGATGCCGTGGGCGCGCCCGCGCCGCTCGCGTTACGCGCGAACGCGCTGCGCGCTGGGCGCGCCACCGTGCTCGAGCGCCTGCGCGTCGAGCGCGCCGACGCGCGCGTCGAGCCCTCGGCCATCGCCCCCGACGCGCTGCTCGCGCGCGACCTCAATGCCCTCGGCGCGACGAGCGCCTGGCGCGAGGGCCTGCTCGCCGTCGAGGACGCGGGCGCCCAGGTGGTCGTCGAGCTGTGCGGGGCGCGCGCGGGCGACCGCATCCTCGACGCCTGCGCGGGCACGGGCGGCAAGAGCGCCCACCTGGCGGCGCTCGCGGGCAACGGCGCGCGCGTCGAGGCCGTCGATCTTTCGCGCGCCAAGCTCGGCGAGGCGCGCATGGCCTTCGAGCGCCTCGGCGTCGCGGGCGTGACGACGGCCGTCGCGGACCTCATGCAGCCGTTCCCCGACGGGGGCGCGCGCTTCGAGCGTGTGTTGCTCGACGCCCCGTGCAGCGGGCTCGGGGTCCTGCGCAGGCACCCGGAGGCCCTCACGCGTCGCACGGCCGAGGATTTGCCGCGGCTCGCCGCGCAGCAAGGGCGCATGCTCGAGACGCTCGCGCCGCTGGTCGTGCCGGGCGGCGTGCTGACGTACTCCGTCTGCACCTTCGAGCGGATCGAGTGCGAGGACGTCGTGACGGGGTTTCTCCGGGCCCACCCGCAGTTTCGCCCGGAGCCGCCCGCGCCCGCGGGGCGCGTGCCCTGGGAGCGCTTTGTCGACGTCGCGGGTTTCGTGCGCACCTGGCCTCACCGCGACGACGCCGACGCGTTTTTCGGCGCGCGGCTGGTAAGATGGCGGTCGACATGAGCGTGCGCGTCGCCCCTTCGATCCTCTCGGCCGACTTCGGCCGCCTCGCTGACGAGATCAGGGCCGTCGAGGCCGCGGGAGCTGACGCCATCCACGTCGACGTCATGGACGGCCGATTCGTCCCCAACATCACGATCGGACCGGTCGTCGTGCGCGCCGTGCGCGCCGCGACGCAGCTGCCCCTCGACGTCCATCTCATGATCGTCGAGCCCGAGCGCTACGTCGACGAGTTCGCGCGCGCGGGCGCCGATCTCCTCAGCGTGCACCTCGAGGCCTCGCCGCACCTGCATCGTACGATCGAGCACATCAAGAGCCTCGGGAAGAAGGCCTCTGTTGCCGTGAACCCGCACTCGCCGCTCGACGGGCTCGACGTCGTCTTGCCGGACCTCGACATGGTGCTGCTCATGACCGTGAACCCGGGCTTTGGCGGCCAGCGCTTCATCGAGGCCGTCGTGCCCAAGATCGAGGCGCTGCGCGCCACGATCGCGCGCCGCGGATTGGCGACGGACGTCGAAGTCGACGGCGGCGTCTCGCCCGATACGGTGGCGCGCGTCGTGGGGGCGGGCGCCAACGCGCTCGTCGTGGGCTCGGCGATCTTCGGCGCGCCGGGGCGCGATTATCGTCGCGCTATCCAGGCTCTGCGCGAGGGCGCGGCGCGCGCCTCGGCGCGGCCGACGTTGGGGTAGCGGTGGCCAAGGCTTCCGAGGAACGTGCGGCCTGGTGGGCGCGAAGCGCTCACGCGCAAACGATCTGGGGCCGCGTCGGACGCTCCGACCGTCTCGCGTCGTTCGAGCGCGAAGTCTTGACGACTCCGGACGACGACGACCTCGTCGTCGATCACGTCACTGGTCCGGCCGGCGCGCCGCGCGTCGTGCTGCTGCACGGCCTCGAGGGCTGCTCGCGCTCGGTCTATGTCCAGGGCCTGGCGCGCGAGCTCTTCGCGGCGGGCATGCGCGCCACCGTGCTGAACTTCCGATCGTGCGCGCGCGACGCGGGCAACGGCCAGCTCGTGCCCAACCGCCGTCCGCGTCTCTATCACTCGGGCGACACGCAGGATCTCGACTTCCTCGTCGAGACGCTCGCGCGCCGCGAGCCGCGCACCCCGCTCTACGCCATCGGCGTGTCTCTCGGCGGCAACATCCTGCTCAAGTGGCTCGGCGAGAAGGGCGCGCGCAGCCGCGTCGAGGCCGCCGCGACGATCTCCGTCCCGTACGACCTCGCGGCGGCGTCGCGCCACCTCGAGCGTGGCTTCGCGCGCGTCTACGCCTCGCATTTCCTCAAGACGCTCAAGCGCAAGGCCCTTGGTGTGCTCGAGCGCTTCCCGCGCGAGACCGAGCACCTCGATCGGGATCGCATTCGCTTCGCCAAGACGCTGTTTGCGTTTGACGACCACGCGACGGCGCCACTGCACGGATTCACGAGCGCGACGGACTACTATCGCAAGTCGAGCTCGCTGCGCTTCCTCGCCGACATCGAGATCCCCACGCTCTGCGTGAGCAGCGAGGACGATCCCTTCTTGCCCAGGCAGTCGCTGGCGGCCGCGCGCGAGGCCGCCTCCGAGGACGTCCGGTTCGCCGTCACCAAGTGGGGCGGCCACGCGGCCTTCGCCTGGGGCCCCTGGCCCTGGCGCGCCCGCTATTGGGCCGAGGAGCGCATCGCGACCTGGCTCTCCTCCCGGCCGACGTGACGGCGCTCTCTCGCGGCGATGGCCGTCCCTCCCGCGATGAAATCCGGGCGCCACGTCAGGCGTCCCCGCTATACTGGCGGCCGTGATGCCTCGCGTCGTCGTCGAAGAATCGTTCGATCCCCCGCTCACGGCCGAGATGCACGCGCAGCTCACGGCGGCCATCAAGCCCTGCCTCGAGCTGCGCGATGCGACCTGGGTTATCAGCCACATGTCGGCGGATCGCACCCGCTGCATCTGTATCTACGACGCAAGGGACGCGCAGGTGGTGCGCGACGCCTATCGCAGCGCCGGGTTCAAATACGATCGCGTGTGGGTCTCGACCGACTGGGGCCCTGCGGGCGCCGCCTGAACGTTCACAGGCCGGCTGAACGTTCACAGAACGAAGGCTCCCTTCGCCGCCCTGACGTTGCATGATGTCGGCATGAGCGACGCCGTCCCCACGAGCTCGATCCACCCCGAGACCTCCGACCGGATTACCGAGACGGAGGTGCGCGACACCTGGCCGCTGCTCTCGCCGGCCGACCGCGCGCTCGCCTTTCATCTTTTGTCGCGCGAGCAAGCCGGCGACTTCTTCCTCGCGCTCGGCTCGGCCGACCAGGCGGAGCTGCTCGCGGGCATGACGTCCGCCGAGAAGCGCACGTGGATCCGGATCCTGCCGCCCGACGACGCGACCGACGTCGTCCGAGCGTCCAGCGAGTCGGAGCGCGCGGTCTTGCTCGCGCTGCTCGACGAGGCCACCCGACGCGAGGTGAGCGCGCTGCTGGCCCACGCGGAGGATCGCGCGGGCGGCCTCATGGATCCGCGGTACCCGCGCCTGCGGGCCGACATGGCCATCGACGAGGCGGTGCGCTACCTGCGGCAGCAGCTGCGCGAACGCCGACACTCCTTGCCGTACGCGTACGTCCTCGACGCCGAGCAACGACTGCTCGGCGTCGTGCCCTTTTGGCAGCTGTTCGTCGAGGCCGGCGCCGCGCGCGTGCGCGACATCATGAGGAAGGACGTCGTCTCGATCCCCGAGGACCTCCCGCAGGAAGACGTCGCGCGCATCTTCGATCAGCGCCACTTCAAGGCGTTGCCCATCGTCGACAAGGACGGCCGCATGAAGGGCGTCATCACGATCGACGACGTCGTCGCCGTCGTGCGCGAGTCGGCTACCGAGGACATCCAGAAGATCGGCGGCGTCGAGGCCCTCGACGAGCCGTACCTCCGCATCTCGCTGCAGCGGCTGCTCCGCAAGAGGGTGGGCTGGCTGGCGGCGCTGTTCATCGGGGAGATGCTGACGGCCACGGCCATGGGCTACTTCGAGAAGGAAATCGCGCGCGCGGTCGTCCTCGCTCTGTTCGTGCCGCTCATCATCTCGAGCGGCGGAAACTCGGGGTCGCAGGCGAGCACGCTCGTCATCCGCGCCATGTCGCTCGGCGAGGTGCGCATCCGCGACTGGTGGCGCGTCATGCGACGCGAGATCTTCATCGGCGCCGGCCTCGGGGCCGTGCTCGCCTTCATCGGCTTCGCGCGCATCATGATCTGGTCCGCCGTCTTTCACTCTTATGGCGCCCACGCCGTCGCGGTCGCGATGACCGTCGCCGCGAGCCTCATCGGCGTCGTGCTGTGGGGCAGCCTCGCCGGGTCGATGCTGCCCTTCGGCCTGCGCCGCGTGGGCTTCGACCCCGCGAGCGCCTGCGCGCCCCTCGTGGCCACGCTCGTCGACGTCAGCGGGCTCGTGATCTACTTCAGCGTCGCCGCCGTGATCCTGCGCGGCCGCCTCCTATGAAGGGCGCGGGGCTCCCCGTCAGGATGAGCCAGGCGCTCAGCGATTGTTCCCGAGGAGGCTCTCGGTCAGCTTGGCGCCGAGGCTCTGAATCTCGGGGATGTTCTCCATGTCGGCGGGCTGTGAACCCGTCCCGACGAAGACGATATAGGTCACGCCGCCGCTCACGCCTCCCTGCGCTGGGCTCGGCGGGATGCCGAGCCCGTTGGCCGTTCGAACCGAGGCCTCTCCGATGATGTCGCTCGGCCCCTGGTCGCCGAAGACCCCGAACTCGAGCTGGTTGTTGTAAATGACGGCCACGATGTTGCCGCCGTTGTTCTGGTCGAGGCCCGGATACGTGACGTCCTGCGGGACCACGACATAGGGCGTGTTTTCGGACGCCAGCTCCTTCCCGTTCGCGTTCGATGCGCTGTTCGGGCCGGAGAAAGACGTCTCGCTCTGATAGCAACAATCCATGTCGGCCCCGGTGCCGGGACAGTGTGTCGTCGTGAGGCCGTCGCAGTCGATGTCCATGTCTGCCGTGAAATAGATCGCGCCGCCGATGTTGCCCGCTCCGCCTTTCAAGCTGCATATGCTCGTCGTCATTCCATTGTCGAGCTTGTAGGTGTGAGAGTTGGGGATCTGATTGGCGGTCGAGCAGTTCTTCGTGAGAGCGAGAAGCTGAGCGATCATCGGCGAACCGGTGATGGTGCCCAAGGCATTCGCTGTCCCCCCCAGCCCACCGGCCCCCGAGCTGCCCGAAGTCCCCGCCAGCGTGCCGCCGCCGCCCGAGGAGCCAGCCCCGCCAGTGCTGGAGCCGGATCCGCCGGACTTGCTCGCCGCGCAGGCGACGCCCAGACAGAGTGAAATGGTCGCGGCGCCGATGGCGAGGTTACGCATGATTCATTACATAGGGCAAAGGTCGTGATCGAGCAGTGTCGATTTTCATCGCACGAACGTTCAATACCTGCAGCATTATCGTGTGGCGCCCGATGACGAAGGTGACGCTCATGGCTATTTGTCTCGTGGCAGCCTGCTCATCTCCCGGCGGGTCGGGACGGGGAGCGGGCGGTGACGTTGACGCCCGTGGCGGCGGTGGTGGAGGGGCGGGGAGCGCAACCGGCGGTGGCGGGGGCGCAGGGGGGCCGGGTGGTGGCGTCGCCGCGGCCGCGGGCCAAGGCGGCGGGTCGCCCGACGCCGGCGGCGCCGAAGACGGTCACGGCTCGGGCGGCATGACCGGCGTCGACGCCGCCGACCTGGCCCTCGACCCCGCGGGCGGCTGCGCAGCCATGCCCAGCGACGATTTTGCGGCGGCGACGCTGGGCCCGTGCTGGAAGATCCTTAACGGCTCGCCCGCGATGCCCTTGATCAGCGTCGCGCTGTCGAACGGCGCCTTGCACCTGCGCGCCACCGGAAACCAGAACGGCGTCTGGTACAACACGAGCACGAAGGCGCTCGTCTACAAGGAAATTATCGCGGCCAACTTCAAGGTCACGACGACCGCACACCCGCGCA
>DASZFV010000407.1:0-3253 GCA_035939455.1 Polyangia bacterium | reverse complement strand
GACGGCCGACTCTCGTGGTCCGCGGGAGAGCTCGGACCGGCCGCGGCCCTGTCCGCCGGCTTGGCCTCCCGCTGCACGCCGCCGGGCTCGATCTACAGGAACCTGCGCGGGCTCGCTGGCGTCGCATACGGCAACCTGATCGCGGTCGACGTCGATGGCGGCTGGCAAACGGAGCGCGCGCAGACCTACGTCTGGGATCGCGACGGCCTCTTCGTGGGCGGCATCATGGACGCGGTCGACCTCGACGCCGCGCCCGAGGTCATGTACCACCTGGGCGGCGAGCTGGCGCACGCCACCGTGGCGACCTTCCCTGACGGCAAGGTGTACTTCGCGGGCAACTGGGAGAACGAGGTTCGGTTGTACGAGGTGAGCGGCTGGGACGGCTGGGAACGCCAGACGGGCGAGCTGCTGGTAAAGCACGCCGCGCCCGACAGTGTGGGCCAGGGCCTGACAGCCGAGTACTTTCGAGACGAAGCCTTCAGGGGCCCGGCCGCCGTGCGCGTGGAGGGGAGGATCGCGCTCGACGGGCGGGCGATGCGCGCGCGTGCGCCCGAGGGAAGTCGCGCCGGTCCACATTCGGCGCGGTGGCGCGGCGAGCTCGTGCCGACCTATGGGCCGAGATACGCGGGCGCCTGGACGCGCGTCGAGGATCCCCGCGCGTCCGGGGGAGCCCTTCACCTGTCCCACGCGACGGGTGACCGCGTCGAATGCAAATTCCGCGGGACGTCGATCAAGGTCCTCGGCCTCGTGGGCCGCAGGACGGGCGTCGTGAACGTCGAGCTCGACGGCAAGCCCATCGCGACGAACGTCGACCTCTCGCGCGACGAGACGGCGTATGGGGTCACCCTCTTCGAGCGCGCCGGGCTATCCCGCGGCGACCACGTGATCGTGCTCGAGTCTCGCGGCACGCGGCACAGTCCCATCGGCGGCGCCCTGGCCATAGAGCGCTTCGTCGCGGGCCCCCTCGCGATTGACGCCGACGGGTTGCCGTACACGTTCCACGTCGATACCACGGGCGAGGCCCGGCTCTGGCTCGACGGGACGTCGCTCCTGTCCGCTCAGCCACACCCGGGCGCCCCTGCGAGGCTGTCCTCGACCGCCCTGAAGCTCGAGCGGCGCGGTCATCCCATCCAGCTGAGCCTCGCCGCCGGAACCTCGAGCGCGCGCATCACGCTGTCTTGGTCGAGCCCGCTCGATCCTGAGCGGCCCGTGCCCGAGCGCGCGCTGTTCCCCGTTGTGCATGACGCGAGGAGCGCATGGGCTGGAGCCGCCGACGGACTTAACCAGTAGAGCGACTGCGGCGATGGAATCGGCGCCAAAGCTAAGGCGTGAGCGCCGCCAGAATGATGGGGCGAACGTCGATGCCCTTCATGCCGGCGCGCCGCGCGGACTCGAGACCGAGGTCGGTGTCCTCGTAGACGGTGCAGCACGTGGGCGCGACCCCGAGCCGCCGCGCCGCCTCGAGGAACACGTCGGGCTCCGGCTTGTGCCGGACGGTGTCCTCGGACGCGACGACGGCGCCGAACCACCCGGCGATCCCGAGCGCGCCGAGGGTGTGCGTCACGACCCGGCGCGTACTCCCCGAGGCGATCGCGAGCGGACCGTCAGCGCGGCGCGCGCGCGCGATGGCCAGGATTGGCTGGATGGGGCGCACGGCGAGCGCGCCGCTGAAGAGCCCGTCCACGTAGGCCTGCTCCTTCTCGGCGGCGACGGTGACGGCATCGAACGTCAGGCCGGCCTCCTCGATGAGCATGGCGGCGATGCGCCGCGTGGGCACGCCGCCCAATTCGTAGAAGCGCTCCTTGGGGAAGGTCAGCCCATACTTCTTCGCGACGACCTGCCACATCTCGAAGTGCACGGGCATGGAGTCGGCGAGCGTGCCGTCGAGGTCGAAGATGAAGGCCTGTTTTGAGTCGCCGGGCGTCGCTATGTCCACGTTGCACGCTGCACGCCCGACTCTGGAGAGGCGCGCGCGCGCTGTCAACCGGATGGAAGCTGCCCCGTCACATCGGACAGGCTAGACTGGCGACGTGTCCGTTTGTCCGCGGTGCCTGACGCAGTATCCCGCCGGGGTCGAGGTGTGCGCGAAGGACGGCGCGACCTTGACGCCGTCGGTGGTTGGCTTGGCCGCGGACCTGGTGACGGCGCCCACGATGCCCGATCTTCCGGCGGCGCCACCCGCGCCCGCGGCGCCGCCCGCGTCGGTGACTCCGTCGGCTCCGGCGCCAGCGCCAGCTCCTTCGGCGCGTTCAGAGGCGTCGCGCTCCGCGGCCCTCGCGACCGCGCCGGCGCCATCCGGCGCCGACCCGAGCTTCGACTCGCTCATCGGCGCGACGCTCGCCGGTCGCTACGAGATCGTGCGCCGCATCGGCGAGGGCGGCATGGGCGCCGTCTACGAGGGGCGCCACGCCGTCATCGGAAAGCGCGTCGCCGTCAAGGTCCTGCTCGAGAAGTTCCTCACGAAGAGCGACTTCGTCGCGCGTCTCTTGCAAGAGGCGCGGCTCGCGAGCTCGATCGGTCACGAGAACATCGTCGACGTCACGGACTTCGGCACGACCGACGACGGCCGGTCGTTCGTCGTCATGGAGTTCCTCGAAGGCGAGGCGCTCTCGCAGCTCGTGATGCGCGAGGCGCCGCTGCCGGTCGAGCGCAGCCTGCGCATCGCCCGCCAGGTGGCCTCGGCGCTGGGCGCCGCGCACGCCAAGGGCATCTATCACCGCGACGTCAAACCGGAGAACGTCTACCTCGTCCGGCGCGGCGAGGCCGACTTCGTCAAGGTCGTCGACTTCGGCATCTCGAAGGCCGTCAAGCAGGGCGGCAACGAAGAGGGCGCCGAGGCCTATCGCCTCACGCACACGGGCCTGCTCCTGGGGACGCCGCTCTACATGTCGCCCGAGCAGGCCCGGGGCGACGAGGATCTTGACCACCGCGTCGACATCTGGGCGCTCGGCATCATGATGTACGAGTGCCTCACGGGCGAGGTGCCGTTCCGCGCGAACAACTATCTCGGCATCATCTCGCAGGTGTTGACGCACACGGCGGCGCCGCCGTCGCGCGTGCGGCCCGAGCTCGGCATCCCCGACGCCGTCGAGGCGGTCGTCATGCGGGCCATGGCAAAGGATCGCACGCGGCGCTACGCCGCCATGGCCGACCTCGAGCACGATCTCGAGCGGCTGCTGGCCGGCGACCAGAACGTCGGTTCGCCGCTCGTGCCAGAGGGGAACGCGACGGGCGGTAGACGCATCGTCGCGCA
>DASZFV010000406.1:0-4733 GCA_035939455.1 Polyangia bacterium | reverse complement strand
AGCAGCCCGACCGCCTTGTCGAGGCGGCCCTCGCGCAGGGCCACCGTGGCGAGGCGCGCCACCGGCAGCGCGAAAGCGCTGTTTTGCAGGGCGGCTTCTTCGTAGAGCTGACAGGCCTCGTCGATCCGCCCGGCCGCCTCGGCGAGCTCGGCCAGGCGCTCCTGCGGGGCGCCGAAGGAGGGCGCGATGGCGGCCGCGCGCTGCAGGGCCGCCGCCGCCTCGTCGGCCACGCCCGCGTAGCCCAGGCGCACACCGAGCAGATAGGCGGCGAGACAGGAGCGGGGACCGAGCTCGGCGGCGCGCTCGAGCGCTTCGATCGACAGCTCGGGATCCTCCTCCGTCTCCCCGAGCAGGAGCTCCGGCATGTACGCGCGCGGCGAGGCGCGTCGGGCCTCGGTGAAGCAGCGGCGCGCCTCGGCCAGGCGGCCGGCGCGTCGCTCTTCGAGCCCGGCTCGCAGCAGGCGCTCCGTGTCGCCGCCGCCGAGCGCCACGTAGCGCGAGCCCGCGAAGGCGGGCGCCACGCCGAGGGTCGCGAGCGGGTCCGGCGTCGCCGTCGAGCGGGGCGCCAGCGGCAGGCCGAGCTGCGTCGCCGTCTCGAGATAGAACGCGAGCCGGTTGCCGATGTGGCGCCGTTCGAGGCGCGTGTCGCCGACCTCGCGTGCGGCCGTCGAGGTCGTCGCGAGGCGCAGCTCGGGCTCGGCGAGCGCGCGCTCGAGGATCGTCTCGAGCTCGCCGGCGTCTCGAAACAGGAACCCCGTGTGGCCGGGGCGCACGGCGCCGCGATAGGGCTCGAGATCGGCGCAGACGGCGAGCACGCCGTGGTCGGCGTAGTCGAGGTATCGGCCGTCGTCGCGGCAGCGGTTGAAGTCCGTGGGCTGGAGCGGCGCGAGGCCGATGTCGAGGCCGTCGAGGAAGCGCGCGAATTCGTCGGCCGCGCCGGGCGGCGTGAGCGTGAGGCGGGCCGCCGGCACTCCATCGAGGGCGCCCGCGAGCTCGGCGTCGCCCATGACGGCGACGTGGACCTCGGCGTGGCGCTCGAGGACGCCACGAAGCGCCGGGACGATCGCGCGCAGGTCGCCCTCGTGCGCGCGCGAGCCGCCCCAGCCGATGACGACGCGCTCAGCGGCGTGCGGGCGCGGCGCGGGCGGGCGCGGGGCGTCCCAGAGCTGGCTGGGAAACACGGCGCGCCGCGCGTTCAGGAAGCCGAAGCGCGCCTCGAGCGCGGGGGTCGCGAATTGGGCGCCGTCGGCGTGCCGCGCGAGGTGCGCCGGCACGCCGCGCAGGACGAGGTCGCGAGCGCGCGGCGCGGTGCGCCCCCACTGGGGCGGCGAGAAGAGATGCGTGGCGATCTCGTAGATCGTGAGGCGCTGGCGCCGCCGCCGGGCGTCGACGACGGGCAGCAGGTCGGGATCGGAGGCGTCGGCGAGCACGAGCACGTCGGCTTCGTCGAGCAGGCCCGACGCGACGAGCGACGGCGACAGGAGCGAGCCGCTCACGACCGTGATGTGCTCGAGCTCCCCGAGGCCGCGGCAGGGCCGCTCCGTTCGCGTCACGAGCTGCGGGCCAGGCGGATCGAGCGCCGACGTCACGTGGACGACGAGCAGGGTCGTCCGGGACGCTTCCGACGGCCCCGTCACGACCGCCGCGAGCCGAGCTCTTGCGTGCCGCCGAGGCCGGTGGCCGCGCCGGGATCCGTCGCCGGGATGGCCGCCGCGAAGCGCGCCTCCTCCTGCTGAAAGTCGGACGCGAAGAGTTCTTTCATGAGGCGGGCCGCCTCGGCGGGCGCGCCCGCGACGTGGGGCGCGACGGCCGCGGCGAAGTCGGCCGCGCTGGCGTAGCGCCCGGCCGGATCGATCTGCAGCGCGCGGCGCACGATGTCGGCCGCGGGCGCGGGCAGGGCGGCGATGCGTGGCAGCTCGTCGGGCCCGGGCCCGGTCGCCGCCTTGACGAGCAGCTCGTACGTCGTGTTGCCCCGGTAGAGGACCTCGCCGGTGAGGGCGTAGTACATCACGAGGCCGAGCGAGAAGAGATCGGCGCGCGCGTCGACTTCCACGCCGCGCGCTTGCTCGGGCGACATGAAGCTGACGTTGCCCTTCACGACGCCGTGCTGGGTCTTCGTGACGCGGCCCTCGGCCTTGACGATGCCGAAGTCGAACAGCTTCACCTCGCCGCGCGCCGACAGCAGGATGTTGCTGGGCGAGACGTCGCGGTGGACGATGCCGAGCGGACGTCCGTTGTCGCCGAGCTTCGTGTGGGCGTATTCGAGCGCCTTGAGCGTCTCGGCGGCGGCGTAGAACACGACGAGCGGCGCGAGCGCCCGGCCGCCGCGTTCGATGACGCGCGCGGTGAGGCGTCCGAGATCGCGTCCGAGGATGTACTCCTGAGCCATGAAGTACTCGTTGCCGACCTTGCCGAAGTCGAAGACCGGGATGATGTTCGAGTGCACGAGCGACGACGCGAGGTTGGCCTCGTCGATGAACTGCGCGACGACGGCCGGTTCGCGCGCGAGCTCGGCGCGCAGCCGCTTGACGACGAAGGTGCGGCGGAAGCCCTCGGCGCCGAAGGTCGCGGCGGTGTAGACCTCGGCCATGCCGCCCTCGCCCAAGCGGTCGAGCAGCGTGTAGCGGCCGAAGATCACGGCCTTGCCCGCGCCCAGCCGGGACGGGGCGGCGCCCGCGCCGCCGTCGGTGCGGTGAAGCTCAGTGGCCGCGCTCGGGGAGACGGGCGCCGTCGTGCCCGTGCCCGGCCTCGTCGCGCCCGGCGGGGCGGCGCTCGTGGGCGGACGCGTGACCGGCAGACCTTGACCTCCCGCCGCGCCGAGCCCCGGCAGCTCCGCCGTGAGGCCGGGCGGCGTCGCGGATTGTCCGCGGCGAAAGCCCAGGAAGAGGAGGGCGGCAGCGAGCAGCGCCGCCACGGTCCAGATCGCGCCCTTCGTCGCGGCGGCCGCGTTCGCGCTGTCGGCGGACGCGTCGGCCCCGCTCGCGAACGTCCACATCCACAGCCCGGGCGCGAGCGCGCTCACGGCGGCCGCCCAGTGGGGCGATGCGTCGGCGCCGGGCTGCGCCGGTGGCTGGAAGAGCGGGCCTTTTCCCTCGCTCCCCACGGCCGTCCGCAAGAGCTCACGCTGGCCGTCGGGCCCTGTCTCGATGACGGGGGTCTTCCCGTCGGAGAGCAGCACGGCGCCGCGCGCCTTCTCGGACAGCTTGCGGACCGCCGCCTCGTCGACGGGGCGCGCCAACACGAGCACGAGCGGCAGACGGCGCTCCGGCACGTCGATGGCGACAGCCGCCGCCGCGTAGGGCCAGCCTCTGCCCATGACGATCTCGGAGACGGCCTCGCGTCTCTCGCGCGCCTCGCGCACGAGCAAATCCGACGCGAACTCGGCCGTCTTCATTCCCTCGATGACATCGAGGTTCTCGCCCTCGAAGGCCAGGGCGTACACCTTGAAGGCGTTGCGGTAGGGCTCCCACCACTCCTCGCTGCGGAAGAGATCCTGCAGGGTCGCGGCGTCGACGTTGCCGCGGAGCGCCGCCACGAGCCGTGGATTCGAGGCCGCGTTGTGCGCCTCGAGCTTGAGCTCGCCGACGTGGGCCGCGAGGGCGTCGGAGGCGCGCATGCCGGCTGCCTCGGCGGCGCGCGTCGCCTCCCGGCGCACCGCCTGGTCGCGCGCGCCGTCGACGGCCCGCCCGCCCGCCGTCGCCGCCGCCAGCGCGCCGACGGCGAGGAGCACGGCCAAGATGCGCTTCACCGCCTGATTGTTCTCCGCCAGCCCCCCCGCGTCAACCGAAGCGGGCCCGCGATCTGGTGCTGCGATCTGGTGCTGCTGGCTGGTGTTGCTGACGCCGATCAAGCGGCCGTCAGGGCGCCGTGGCCAGCTTCTCGGCATCCGTGATCAGCTGGTCGCCCGAGTGCAGCCTCGACCAGCCGATGCTGTGCTCGGTGCGCGCATAGATGTTCTCGGCGACCTCGGCCGCCGCCACGCCGGTCCCGCTGGCCGCCTCTGTCTCGAGACGGCCGATCTCCGTCCAGCCGACGGGCTTGCCCTTGTCCGTGTATTCGACACGAAAGACTGTCTTGAAGGTCCCGCTCTTGGGCTCCTCGCCCTTGCCGAGCACCTCCATGGGGAAGGCCCGCCAGAGCGCGTCGGCCCAGTTCTTGACCATCTGGTCGCGCTTGTCGGGCGTCTTGGCGGGCGCGTAGCCGTCCAGGGCGGCGTTCTCCCGTCCGACGTGGACGTAGTCCTTGCGCTTGCCGTTCACCGACAACGTGAGGTGGTCGAAGTCCTTGGTCTCGAAGGCGTGCAAGCGCGCGTCGACGAGGCGCCGGGCGTTCGACAGATCGGTCAGGAGCTGGCGGGGCATGAGATAGACGCGGCCGTCGCGCGTGTCCCGCAGGAACGCCTCGCCGTTCTGGGCGTTGGCGGCGACCCCGATGTCGTACTTGCGCGTGTCTCCGCGAACGAGGAGCTCGAGATGACGCGTCGGCGCTTCGAGGCCGAGCTCCTTGAGCTTGGGCCCGTCGATGACGCCGAAGGCGCGTGGCGCCACGAACGGCGCGAACCTGTCGGCCAGCTTGAGCGCGTCGGCGTTGCCGCGGAGCTCGCGGGCGGGAGATGCCGGCCGCCCCGGCGAGGCCGCGCCCGCCTTCGACGCCGGCGCCTTCGTCTTCGCCTCGACGTGCAACCGGATGCCGGGCTCGCCGTCTTCGGTCTGGCGCTCGAGGCCGAGGATGTT
>DASZFV010000405.1:0-4278 GCA_035939455.1 Polyangia bacterium | reverse complement strand
CGCCGCCGCGACGTCGGCGCGCGCGGCGCGGCTCACCGAGAGGCAGAGCGTCGCCTCCCGGATCGAGCGCTCCTGGCACGCGGCGAGGTGCGGATCGTCGAAGCGCTCGACGTGGTGGACCGTGCGCACGAGGGGCGCGCCTGCGCCCCGCGCGCGCGCCGCGAGTAGTCCGTTCGCGCTCAGGCAGTCCTGCGCATGGAGGAGCTCGTGGTCGGGCGCGTGGCGCGCGAGGAAGTCGGCGAGTTCGCGCGCGCGGAGGCGCACGAGCTCGCTCGTCGTCGCGGGCCCGGGCGCCGCGGGGACGAGGCGCAGCCGCGCGCGCAGCGGACGGAAGAAGCCGCGGCCGTCCTTGTCGAGCGCATAGAGCGTCGCGTCCCAGCCGAGATCGACGAGCGCGTCGGCGAGGGCCGCCGCGTGCACGACGCTGCCGCGCGGCAGCGTCGAGTACGTAAAGAGGCCCACGGAGCGGCGCCCGGCGCTCATGGTCCGCGCCGCTCCCGCACGAAGGCGCGCCGCGTGACGACGTCGGCGATGACCTGCGCGTCGCGCGAGCGTCGCAGCCGCACGCGCGTCTGGCACGTCGCGCCTTCGTTTTCGAAGACGACGAGCTCGGCGACGAGCGCGTCGCCGAGCGGCAGGTTGCCGTAGTAGTAGACGTCGCGCGCGACGGGCGACGTCGCGAGCGCCCAGTCGGGCGCGCCCGCGGGCGCGAGGCCGAGGCGCCGGACCAGGCGGCGCTCGGCCGTGTCGGCGATCGTCGGGTAGGCCGCGAAGTAGAGGAGACCGGCGCCGTTGTAGTCGGCGTAGGGCGACGGCTCGTAGCGCACGTGGCCGAGCGCGGGGCCGTCGATCGCGAGCGCGGGGCCCGCGAAGTCGTCGTCGACGGGCTCGCCGCGCCGGGCCGCGCGCGCCGCGACGGCGAGCCGCGCCGGCGGCGCCACGGGCGTCCAGCGCGCCGCAAGCCGCGCCGCGGGCGCCGCCGTACGCATGACGCCGTCCGGCGCGCGCATCGCGAACGTAGTGAGCAGCTCGAACGAGAGGCGCGCCGGCCCGGCCGTCGCCGTGACGCGGCCCGAGGCGCAGGCGCGCCCGCACGGCACGATCTCAACGCGCGCCGCGAGCACGTCGTTCTCGCGCACCTGGCAGAGGGGCAGGTCGTAGCGCGCGCGCAGCGCGACGACCGTCGGGTAGATGCGCGCGCGGTCGTCGTCGCGGATCTCGTCGGTCGCGACGCCGAGGCGCGTGGCGATCGCCTCCCAGTGCAGGTCGCCCGCGTGGCGGAAGAGCCAGCCCTCAGCGAGGCCGCCCACGTCGAGGTGGGGCATCCCGAGGCGCACGCGGCGCGACGCCGACGGGCCCGCGGGCGCGAAGCCGCCGATCGCGACGTCGATCCCGTCGGGTTGGCCGTCCGGGAGCCCGTCGTTCGCGGGCTCGCGCCGCGCGAGCGCGCCCAAGTTCACGACGCCGCCCGCGTGTCGCTCATGCCTGTGAGCGGCGCCTCGGCGAGATCCCACACGACGGCCCGCTCGTCACCGGCCGCGAGCCGGAGCCGCCGGCTCGCGTCGACGCGGCCGATGCCCGCGGCGGCGAGCCCGCGCGACGTGAACGCCTCACACACGGCGGCGACGTTCTCGGGCGCGACCGAAAGCAAGAAACCGTAGCTCGGGAACGCGAGCAGCCACTTTTCCCATGGCACGCCCGCGGGCCGCGGGATCGCGTCGAGCGACAGCGTCGCGCCCACGCCCGACGACTCGAGCAGCATGAGCGCCGTGCCGACGAGCCCGCCCATGCTGACGTCCTTCGCGGCCGCGGCGAGCCCCGCCTCGGCGATCGCAGGCAATACGGCGTAGTCGCAGCGCAGCCGTTCGGGCGGGCCCTCGAGGCTCGCGTTCCAGAACGCGTGCTTCGGGTGCATCTGCCCGCGCAGGTCGTACGCGGCCACGAGCTCGTCGCCGGGTCGCGCGTCGAAGCTCGTCAGCAGACGCTTCGCGCGCCCCATGATTGCGGCGGCGAGGGCGGGGTAGGGGCTGTGCAGGTTCGTGTGGCCGCCCACGACGGGCACGCCGAAGCGCGCGGCGGCGTCGGCCATGCCGAGCCACAGCGGCTCGGCGTTCGCAGCGTCGGTCGCGAAGAGCGCGTCAACGATCGCGAGCGGCCGCCCACCCATCGCGTAGATGTCGCTCACGTTGACCATGACGGCGCAGTAGCCCGCGAAGCGCGGCTCGCTCGCGACCAACTCGGGCCACATGCCCTCGGCCGCGAACAGCAGGTAGCCCTCGCCGTCTGGGATCGCGGCTGTGTCGTCGCCGAGGCGCACGGTGCCCGCGCCCCACGGCCCGCCGTGCCGATCGCCGAACGCGCGCGCCGCCGACTGGATGTCGCGCTTGTGCTGGACGCCCAGCGCAGTGCGCAGGTGGGCCGCGAGCTCAGGCAGCATGTCGTTCCGGCGCGCGGGCGGGCCGCACCTCGGTCGTGGGCGCGTAGTGGGCGAGATCGGCCTCCATCAGATCGTGAGGCTGGCCCAGTAGCGTGATCGTCTCCAGCGTGCGCCAGCGCAGCCGCCGGAAGAACGGCACGTTGGCGCGCTGGACCGTCGCGAGGAAACGCGTCGCGCCCCACGCGCGCGCCGTGCCGACGGCCGTCTGCACCAGGCGACGCCCTACGACGGCGGCGGCGCGGCAGTCGGCGGCGACGCCGAGCCGCCCGCCCCACCAGAGGCCGGGCTCCGTCTCCCAGATGCGGACGACACCGACGACGCGGTCGTGCGCCTCGTCGACGGACACGATCGGGTAGGCGCCGTCGTCGTGCTCGTCGCGATCGTCGCCCGCGAACAGCCCCTGCTCCTCGCAGAAGATCGCCCGGCGCAGCGCGAAGTACCCGTCGCGCTCCTGCGTGCCGCGCGCGAGGCGCGTCGCGATCGCCGTCAGATCGAGCGCCGCCTCGCCGCTCACGCTGCGCCCTCGTAGGCCGACAGCGCCGAGCACGCGCCGCACTTCCCGCAGCCCGCCTTCATGCCCGCCGACGTCACGCCCGACTCGCGCACGACCCGACCGACCTGGCGGTAGAGCGCATCCATCGTCGCCGCCGACGGCGGCGCGACGTCGGCCATGGGCGTGCCCGCGATCGGCACGAACGGCACGAGGAACGGATAGACGCCCATCTCGACGAGCGTGCACGCCATGTCGACGAGGCTCTCGGCCTTGTCGCCGAGACCCGCGATGAGGTACGTGCTCACCTGCCCACGCCCGAACACCTCGACGGCGGCGGCGTAGGCCTCCAGATAGAGCTCGACGGGCACCTCGGCCTTGCCCGGCATGACGGCGGCGCGTACGGCCGGCTCGACGGCCTCCATGTGCATGCCCAGCGTGTCGGCGCCCGCGTCCTTGAGGCGATGGAGCCACGCGAAGTCGGCGGGCGGCTCGCACTGCACTTGAATCGGCAGTGTGGGCACGGCGGCGCGCACGGCGGCGGCGCACGCCGCGAGGTGCGCCGCGCCGCGATCGGGCGTCGCCGGCGTGCCCGTCGTGAGCACGAGCTGCTCGACGCCGTCGAGGCGCACGGCCGCCTCGGCGACCTCGGCCAGTTGCGCGGGCGACTTGCGCGGGATCGTGCGGCTGCCCGCGAGCGAGCTGCCGATCGAGCAGAAGCGGCACGCCTGCGCAGCGTCGTTGTAGCGCACGCACGACTGCATGACCGTCGACGCGAGCACGCGCCGCGCGTGCAAGAGCGCGATCTTCGAGTACGGCACGCCGTCGGCCGTCGAGAGCGCGTAGAAGCGCGGCGTCTCGGGCACGGCGATCTCGGCGACGGGCACGTCGTCGCGCAGCAGCAGGCCGCGCGGCGCGGCCGCGCGACCGGCGGCGGCGCCGTCGTCCGGCGACAGCACGCGCAGCCGAAAGGGCGACTTCCCCGCGGCGCGCATCGGCACCATGAGCGTCGTATCGCCCACCGACAGCGCGCGGTGGTCGGACGGCCCCGCGCCGCCGCGGCGGCCAGGTAGGCCGGGCGCGGCGTCCTCGGAGGGCGCGAGGCCCACCGCCTGCAGCTCGGCGAGGAGCGCGCTCGTCGGGATCGTCGAAGATGAAAGCTCGGGCATGGTGTCTCCTCGTCTCGTCAGGCGGCGTCGGCGTTGGTGGCGTGGGCGATCGCCGGTTCGCGCTCGCGCTCGGTGAGCACGTGCGTGGGCGTGCGGTCGATGAGCAGGCTCAAGAGCTCGGGTCGGCTGTAGTGGCCGACGCTGTCCATCATGCGTTTGCGCTTCGTGATGAGGCTCATGTC
>DASZFV010000404.1:0-2498 GCA_035939455.1 Polyangia bacterium | reverse complement strand
CCGGGTCCACAACTCGCGCGCTCGCCGTCGCCGCAGCTCACCTGGCGCGCACGCCACCACGACACCATTGCTGGATGCATTGTCTCTTCTCCTTTCGCCGAGGCCATAAGCTCCCGGCGGGTCTTTTCCCGTGGGCGTTAGGCCTCACGGGTGTCTTGTCAGCAGTTTTAAACGCCGAATCCGGATCGTCAAGCCGAGACCCCGGGGAAGCGAGCTCGTGCGCGGCTCGACGCAGGCCCGGCGATCTCGTAGGGTGTTCGCGAGGCGCCATGCTAACCCTGAGCCCCGCCGCGGACCGCGGCCGCACCCGCCTCGACTGGCTCGACAGCCGCCACACGTTCTCGTTCGGGGACTGGCACGACCCGGCGCACATGGGCTTTCGCGCCCTGCGCGTCATCAACGACGACCGCGTCGCGCCGGGCGCCGGCTTCCCCACGCACGGCCACGCCAACATGGAGATCCTGAGCTATGTGCTCGAGGGCGCGCTCGAGCACCGCGACAGCGTCGGCACGGAGTCGGTCATCCGCCCGGGCGACGTGCAGCGCATGTCCGCGGGCACGGGCGTGCGCCACAGCGAGCTCAACGCCTCGCCCACCGAACCCGTGCACTTCCTCCAGATCTGGATCGTGCCCGACCACCGCGGCCACGCGCCCGGCTACGAGCAGAAGACGGTCCCCGAAGCGGAGCGCCGCGGGTGCCTGCGCCTCGTCGTCTCGGGCGACGGACGCGACGGCTCCGTGACGCTCCATCAGGACGTCGAGCTCTGGACCGGCGTGCTCGCCGAGGGCGAGCGGGCGGAACTCGCCCTCGCCCCTGAGCGGCACGCCTGGGTCCACGTCGCGCGCGGCGCCGCGACCGTCAACGGCCAGGCGCTCGGCGAGGGCGACGGCGCCGCGCTCAGCGACGAGCGCGCCGTCACGATCGAGGGCCGAGGCGGTGAGGTGCTCGTCTTCGATCTCGCGTAATCGGCGGCATGGGAGGCGGAGAACCGATGCGTTACTGGTTGATGAAGTCCGAGCCGAGCGCCTTTTCCATCGACGATCTGGCGCGCGCCCCGAAGCAGACGACGTCGTGGGATGGCGTACGCAACTACCAGGCGCGCAACCTGCTGCGCGAGGCCGTCGTCGGCGACGGCGTGATCTTCTATCACTCGAGCGCCGACCCGCCCGCCGCCGCGGGCACGGCTACGATCGCGCGCGCGGCGTACCCAGACGCCACGCAGTTCGACCCGAAGTCGGACCACTACGATCCCGACAGCCAGAAGGACGAGCCGCGCTGGTTCGTCGTCGACGTCAAGCTCGAGCAAAAGTTCGCGCGCGCCGTGCCGCTCGCTGAGCTGCGCGCCAATCCGGCCCTAGCCGACATGGTGCTCCTGCGCAAGGGCAGCCGCCTGTCGGTGCAGCCCGTGACCGCCGCCGAGTGGAAGGTCATCTGCAAGATGGGCGGCGCTCGAGCGCGGTCGCCGTGAACGACGGCGACTCGCTGCGCGGCTTCCACCACCTCGCGATCCAGGTGCGCGACCTGCCGGACGCCGAGCGCTTCTATCGCGACGTCCTGGGCCTGACCGTGCTGCGACGCTGGCCCGCGCGCGACGGCGGGCCGGGCGAGCGGTCGGTGTGGCTCGACGTGGGCGACCGTGGCTTCCTCGCGCTCGAGGCCGTCGGGGGCGGGCTCACTGCGTCCGAGGAGGACCGTGCCGCGCATCCGGGCTTGCACCTCTTCGCGCTGCGCATCGAGCGCACGACGCGCGCGAGCTGGGAGCAACGCCTGGCCGCCGCGGGTGTCCCGGTCGAAGCACGCACGCCCTTCTCGATCTACGTGCGCGATCCCGAGGGCAATCGCGTTGGGCTGTCGCACTGGCCCGACGAGGCCGGCGCCTGATGGCCTCGGTGACCTTCCAGCCGGCCGGGCTGCGCGTCGCGTGCGCCGACGGCGCGTCGATCTTCGAAGTCGGACGCGGCGCCGGCATCGACATCTCGACGGCCTGCGTGGGCAAGGCCACGTGCGGCCTGTGCCGCGTCAAGATCCTCGACGGCGAGGCCCGCCTGTCGCCGCTCAACGTCGCCGAGAAGAAGCACCTCGGCAACGTGTACTTCATCACGAAGATGCGGCTCGCGTGCCAGACGCGCGTTTTTGGAGACATCGTCGTCGAGGTGCCGTCCACCTCGGACTGAACCGTCGTCAGGAGTCGGTGCCGACGGTGATCGGGGCGAGGCAGTCCTTCTCGGCGTCGACGTGCAGCGGCAGCCAGCGCTGCTGTGGCGACTCGACGAGGCCGACGAAGAGCGCGGGCGGCAGCGCGGCGGCATCGAAGCTCGGGCCGAGGCGGACCGCGAGGTTCGCGCGGAACATCGCGAGGGCCGGGCTGTCGAAGAGCGCGAGGTAGACCTGCTGGCGGGCGTCCGGCTCTGGCGCGCGTCGGTGAACCATGCACCGGGGCGTGGGCGGCGCCGACTCGAGGCCGGCCGCCCGCGCCATCTCGACGAGGGCATCGGCGG
>DASZFV010000403.1:0-6989 GCA_035939455.1 Polyangia bacterium | reverse complement strand
TGACTATCAGCGGCCGGGAGTCATGTTGAGAACCAGGAGGACGCCATGCTGACCATCACCGACAAGTTCCCGAAGTTTTCCGCCGACGCCGTCGTGAGCCTGGAGAAGGGCGCCGAGTTCCGCGCCGTCACGAGCGAGGATTACCCAGGCAAGTGGAAGGTCATCTTCTTCTGGCCCAAGGACTTCACCTTCGTCTGTCCGACGGAGATCGCCGCCTTCGGAAGGCGAACGCGCGAGTTCGCCGAGCGCGACGCCCAGGTCTTGGGTGTCAGCACCGACAACGAGTATGTGCACCTGGCCTGGCGCAAGAGCCACCCCGACCTCAAGGACCTGCCGTTTCCCATGATCGCCGACGTGCGCCGCGATCTCTCGCAGGCGCTCGGCATCGTGCACCCCACGGCGGGCGTCGCCATGCGCGCCACCTACATCGTCGACCCCGAGGGGATCATCCGCTTCGTGGCCGTCACCGACCTCGACGTGGGCCGCAACGTCGACGAGGTCTTGCGCGTGCTCGACGCCCTGCAGACCGACGAGCTCTGCCCGTGCAACTGGCAGAAGGGCCAGCCCACGCTGGAGGCGAGCTGACCATGGGCGCGCTCGAGGGGCTCCGGGACGCCATCCCCGAGCCCGCCCGCGACCTTCGCCTCAACCTGCAGGCGGTCCTCGCCGAGGGCAGCCTCGGCGTCGAGCAACGTTGGGGCGTGGCGGCGGCTTGCGCGGTCGCCGCGCGCAACGCGCGGCTGCGCGAGGCGGTGCTGGCCGACGCGCGCGCCGCCGCGGGCGACGCCGTCGTCGAGGACGCGATCGCGGCGGCCGCCATCATGGGCATGAACAACGTGCTCTATCGCTTCCGCCACCTCATCGAGAAGCCGAGCTATGGTGACCGGCCCGCGCGCCTGCGCATGAACCGTCTCGTGAAGCCGGCCGGCAGCAAGGTCGACTTCGAGCTCTTCTGCCTGGCCGTGAGCGCCATCAACGGCTGCGGCACCTGCATGCAGGCGCACGAGAAGGTCGTCCTCTCGGGCGGCCTCGGCGAAGAGCAGGTCTTCGACGCCGTCCGCATCGCCGCGACCATCCAAGGCGCGGCGGTGGCGCTCGAGCTGGCGGTCTGAGCGGCGGCCTGAGCCTAAGCCTGCGCCGACGCCGAGGGCTGGGGCGCATCCGGCCCCGGCACGACCACCGGCACGGCTTCGAGCGTGAGCTCGAGGGCCTCGTCGATCTTCTTGACGAAGCTGATCTCGAGCTCTTTCCGGACGGTGTCGGGGATGTCGATGATGTCCTTGCTGTTGCGCTCGGGCAGCACGACGCGCTTGATGCCGGCGCGGTGCGCCGCCAGGACCTTCTCCTTGATGCCGCCCACGGGCAGCACGGTCCCGCGCAGCGTGATCTCGCCTGTCATCGCGACGTCGCCCCGCACGCGCCGCCCCGTGAGGAGCGAGACGAGGGCCGTCGTGATGGCGACGCCCGCCGACGGACCGTCCTTCGATACGCCGCCCGCGGGGACGTGCAGGTGGATGTCCGTCTTCTCGAAGTCGCCCGTGATGCCCAGGTCCTCGACGTGCGTGCGCACCCAGGACATGGCCGCGCGCGCCGATTCTTTCATGACGTCGCCGAGCTGGCCCGTGAGGATGAGCGCGCCCTTGCCCACCATGGCCGACGCCTCGATGAAGAGGATGTCGCCGCCCGTGGGCGTCCAGGCCAGACCCGTCGCCACGCCCGGGATCTCGGTGCGCTCGGCCGCCTCGGAGTAGTACTTCTGGGGGCCCAGCATGTCGCCGATGGCCTCGGGCGTGAGGGTCGCGTCGTAGGGCAGGCTCTCGGCGACCTTCACGGCGACGCCTCGGATTGCGTTGGCGATCTCGCGCTCCAGGTTGCGCACGCCGGCCTCGCGCGTGTACTGCTCGATGATCGTGTTGAGCGCGTCGTCGGGCAGGCGGATCTGCGCGTCCGTCAGGCCGTGGTCGGCGATCTGCTTGGGCACGAGGTGGCGGCGCGCGATCTCGAGCTTCTCCTCGCGCGTGTACCCCGGGATCTCGAGGACCTCCATGCGGTCGAGGAGCGCCGGCGGGATGGGGTCGAGCATGTTTGCCGTCGCGATGAAGATCACGTTCGACAGATCGAAGTTCACCTCGAGGTAGTGGTCGGAGAACGTCGAGTTCTGCTCGGGGTCGAGGACCTCGAGGAGCGCGGCCGACGGGTCGCCCCGAAAGTCGGCGCCCAGCTTGTCGATCTCGTCGAGCATGAACACGGGGTTCTTGTAGCCCACGCGGCGCATGCCCTGGATGATGCGGCCTGGGAGCGCGCCGATGTACGTGCGGCGGTGGCCGCGGATCTCGGCCTCGTCGCGCACGCCGCCGAGCGAGATGCGGATGAACTCGCGCCCCAGTGAACGCGCGATGGACTTGCCGAGCGACGTCTTGCCGACGCCCGGAGGGCCCGCGAGGCAGAGGATGGGC
The DNA here is from genome assembly GCA_035939455.1 of Polyangia bacterium. Taxonomy (GTDB): domain Bacteria; phylum Myxococcota_A; class Polyangia; order Fen-1088; family Fen-1088; genus DASZFV01. Next base: position 4,533 of record DASZFV010000403.1, on the reverse strand, counting down.
CCCTTCTTGCCCGGCGCGAGCTTGCGCACCGCCAGGTACTCGAGGATGCGCTTCTTGACCTTCTTGAGGTCGTAGTGGTCGGCGTCGAGGATCTCGCGCGCCTTGTCGAGATCGAGGCGATCGTCGGTCTGCTTGGACCACGGCAGCTCGACGAGCCACTCGAGGTAGGTGCGCTGCACGGTGTATTCGGCCGACGACTGCGCCATCTGCTTGAGGCGATCGAGCTGCTTGCGCGCTGTCTTTTCGACCTCGGCAGGCATCTCGGCGGTCTTGATCTTCTCGTCGAAGGCGTCGAGGTCGCTCGCGTCGTCGCCCTCGCCGAGCTCGTCCTGGATGGCCTTGAGCTTCTGGCGCAGCACGGCCTCGCGCTGGTGCTTGGAAAACTCCTCGCGCACCTGCGAGTCGATCTTCTGCTTGACCTTGATGAGCTCGACCTTGCGCTGCAGCAGCACGAGCAGGCGCCGCAGACGCTCGGCCACGTCGCTCTCGACGAGCAGCGACGCGCGCTCCTCCGGCGACAGATCCACCGTGGCCGCGACGATGTCGCCGAGCCGACCCGGATCCTTGCTCTGATCCAGCACCTGCGCCGTCTCGTCCGGGATGTCGGGCGAGATCGCGATGAGCTGCTTGGCGACGTCGTAGACGGCCATGCCGAGGCCGTCGATCTCGATGGGGTCCTTGCGAATCTCCGTGAGGGGGCCGAACGACGCCACCAGGTAAGGCTTCTCCTGGACGAAGCCCGTGACGCGGCGCCGCTCGAGGCCGCGCAGGACGGCCGTCACGCGGTTCTCGGCCGCCTTGACGATGCGGACGACCTCGCCCTCGACGCAGATCGTGTAGAGGTCACTGCTGGCCGGCTCCTCGATGTCAGCGTCCTTCTGCGTGCCCACGAGGACTCTCGCCCCCTTGCCCCCCAGCGCCTCGATGAGGCGCAGGGAGCTCGGCCGTCCGATCTCGACGGGCATGACTGCGCCGGGGAACAGGACGAGGTTCCTGAGTGAAAGAAGCGGGAGGTTTTTGGAGTCTTCGCTGGTCATTTCGTCGTCTCGCTCCAGATGGCCGCTGTGCTGTCCACGCCACGCCGCGCCCTGACCACTATATGATGCCGACCGCCTGGAAAAGGTATATCGATTTTCTTCAGAAGGCCCTCGGGCTCTTGGGCTCGGTCCGTTTCGCCAGCTCTTCGAGCAGCTTGCGCGTCTCCGAGTCGTCGGCGGCGCCCTTGGGGGCGACGATCTCGACCTGCACGAGCTGGTCGCCGCGCGTTCCGTCCGGCCGCTTGACGCCGCGCCCACGCAGGCGTAGGCGCGTGCCGCTCGACGTGCCGGGCGGGATGGTCACGGTGACGGGCCCCTCGACCGTCGGCACCAGGACCTTGGTTCCGAGCGCCGCCTCGCTGAACGTGACCGGGACCGAGAGCTCGATGTCCGAGTCTTTGCGCACGAGGTGCGGATCGGGGCGGACGTCGATGTCGAGATAGAGGTCTCCGGGCGCGCCGCCCCGGCCGGGCGCGGGTTGACCGTGCCCGGGCACGCGCAGACGTCCCCCGGTGTCGACGCCGGGCGGCACCGAGACCTCGACCGTCGAGCCGCTCCCGGAGCGGACGCTGCGGCGCGTTCCGAGCGCCGCCTCGGCCAACGTGATCGGCAACGTGCCGACGACGTCGGCGCCGCGCGCCGGGCGCGCTCGCGCCGCGCCGCCCCCGCGGCCGCGTCCGTCGCCGAACAAGGTCGCGAAGAGGTCACCGAGATCGTCGCCGCTGAAGCTGACGCTGCCGCCGCGGCCGCCGCGCACGCCACCGAACGTCCGGGCGAAGGCCTCCGCGTCGAAGCCCTCGGGCATGCCGTCGGGGCGCACGGGCGCGTTCTTGAGGCGCTCGTACTCCGCGCGCTTTTCCTTGTCGCCGAGGACGGCGTAGGCCTCGTTGATCTCCTTGAAGCGCTCGGTCTTCTTCTTGTCGTCGCCGGTGACGTCCGGGTGGAACTGCTTGGCGAGCTTTCGGTATGCCTTCTTGATGGTGGCGTCGTCGGCGTTCTCGGCGACGCCGAGCGTCTTGTAGAGATCTTTCATGGGGTCAGGCCAACGCTACGGGTACGGTCGCCCGGAGGCAACCACGCTCGTGCCTCAAGAGACGGCCGAGATCCGCTTCGGCTCCTTTCGCGAAAAAATGAGGGCCTCCTCGCCGTCTCCGGTTCCGCGCCTGACGAGGATCGTATCGCCGGGCGCGAACTCGCCGGCCAGGAGGCGCCGCGCGAGCGGATCCTGCACGTGGCGCGTGATGGCGCGCTTGAGGGGCCGAGCGCCGAAGACCGGGTCGTAGCCCTCGTCGGCGAGGAACGTCCGCGCCGCGGGGTCGAGCTCGAGGTCGAGCGCGCGGTCCCTCAGCAGCTTGCGCAGCCGCTCGAGCTGCAGCTCGACGATGCGGTCGAGCTCGTTGCGCAGCAGGCGGTGGAAGACGACGATGTCGTCGACGCGGTTGAGAAACTCGGGCCGGAAGGTGCGGCGGAGCTCCTCGAGGACCCGCTTGCGCATGGTCTCGGCGTCGGCCGACTCGACGACGTCGCTCACGAGGTGACTGCCGACGTTCGAGGTCATGATGACGACCGTGTTGCGGAAGTCGACCGTGCGGCCCTGGCCGTCCGTGAGGCGCCCGTCGTCGAGGAGCTGCAGGAGGACGTTGAAGACGTCCGGGTGGGCCTTCTCGATCTCGTCGAACAAGATGACGGAGTAGGGGCGGCGCCGAACGGCCTCGGTGAGCTGACCGCCCTGGTCGTACCCGACGTACCCGGGAGGAGCTCCGATGAGGCGGGAGACGGCATGCTTTTCCATGTACTCGGACATGTCGATGCGCACCATGTGCGTCTCGTCGTCGAAGAGGAACTCGGCGAGCGCGCGCGCGACCTCGGTCTTCCCGACGCCCGTGGGCCCGAGGAAGATGAACGAGCCGATGGGCCGGTTGGGATCTTGGAGGCCCGAGCGCGACCGGCGCACGGCGTTCGCGACGGCCGAGATGGCGGCGTCCTGGCCCACGACGCGCGCGTGCAGGCGCCCCTCGAGGTGCAGCAGGCGGGCCTGCTCGCCCTCGAGCATCTTGTCGACGGGGACGCCCGTCCACTTCGACACGACGGCGGCGATGTCCTCTTCGGTGACCTCTTCGCGCAAGAAGGATCCGTGGCTCTGCGCCTCCTTGAGCTCGGCGTTCTTCGCGGCGATGGCCTTCTCGAGCTCGGGCACCCGCCCGAAGCGCAGCTCGGCCGCGCGCTGCAACTCGCCGCGCCGCTGGGCCAGCTCGGCCTCCGTCTTGGCCGTGTCGGCCTCCTCCTTGAGCTTGCGCAGGTCGGCGATGAGCTGCCGTTCGCGCTGCCAGATGCTCTTCATCTGATCGGCCCGCTCGCGGAGCTCGGCGGTCTCCGCGGCCACGGCGCCGAGGCGCTTGCGCGAGGCATCGTCCTTCTCGCGGCCGAGCGCCTGCTCCTCGATGGCGAGCGACGTGAGGCGCCGCTGGAGGTGGTCGATGGGCTCGGGCAACGAGTCGATCTGCATCTTGAGCCGGCTGGCCGCCTCGTCGACGAGATCGATGGCCTTGTCGGGCAATTGCCGCCCGGAGATGTAACGGGTGGAGAGCCGCACCGCCGCGACCAGCGCGGCGTCGCGGATCTGGATCCCGTGGTGAACTTCGTAGCGCTCCTTGAGGCCGCGCAGGATGGCGACCGCGTCCTCGAAGGACGGCTCGCCGATGTAGACGGGCTGGAAGCGGCGCTCGAGCGCCTTGTCCTTCTCGATGTACTTCCGGTACTCGTCGAGCGTCGTGGCGCCGATGCAGCGCAGGTCCCCGCGCGCGAGGGCGGGCTTGAGCATGTTGGCGGCGTCGACGGCGCCCTCGGCGCCGCCCGCGCCCACGAGCGTGTGCAGCTCGTCGATGAAGAGGATGATGCCGCCCTGCGCGCCCTCGATCTCCTTGAGGACCGCCTTGAGGCGATCTTCGAACTCGCCGCGGTACTTCGTGCCGGCGATCAGCGCGCCGAGGTCGAGCGCGAGGATCTTCTTGTCCTTTAGCGAGTCGGCGACGTCGCCCGTCGCGATGCGCAGCGCGATGCCCTCGGCGATGGCCGTCTTGCCGACGCCTGGATCGCCGATGAGCACGGGGTTGTTCTTCGTGCGCCGCGAGAGCACCTGCATGGCGCGCCGGATCTCCTCGTCGCGCCCGATGACGGGGTCGAGCTTGCCCTTGCGCGCGAGCTCGGTGAGGTCGCGCGTGTACTTCGCGAGCGCCTGGTACTTGCCCTCCGCCTCGGGGTCGGTGACGCGCTGGTTGCCGCGCACCTCGGTCAGCGCCTTGAGCAGGTCGTCGCGACGGACGCCCGCGTCCTTGAGCGCGCGTGAGGCGGCGCCGTGGTCCTTGGCGGCGAGCGCAAGGAGGAGGTGCTCGCTCGAGACGTACTCGTCCTTGAATTCCTTCGACTGCTGGGCCGCGTCCTCGAGAAGCGTCTTGAGCCGCCGCCCGACATAGAGGTCGGCCGCCGCGCCGCGCAC
>DASZFV010000402.1:0-4519 GCA_035939455.1 Polyangia bacterium | reverse complement strand
GCGCAGGTCGGCAGGCACCCCCGGCCCGTTGTCGGCGACCTCGACGACGGCCGAGGGCCCGTCTAGGCGCGTCGTGATCATGATGCGGTTGCGCTCGGCGCCATCGGGCGGCAACGCGTCGGCCGCGTTCAGGATCAGGTTCACGAAGATCTGCACGAGGCGCGAGGGGTCGGCGGAGACCGTCACGACGGGCCCGAGCGCGAGCTCGACGCGCGCTCTCGTGCTCGTGCGCGTCGCCACCATCTTCACGGCGGCCGAGAGCGCGGGCGAGAGATCTTGCGGGCTGCGGACGTCCTCGTCCGAGCGCGAAAAGGCCTTGAGATCACGCGTGATGAGCCTGACGCGCTCCATGCCTTCGACGGCCTCGCTCAGGAGCTCGGCGACGCGCACCGCGCCCTCCGGTTCCCCCAGCGCCTCTCCCGCGAGGCGCAGCGCCTCAATCGAGTAAGACAGCGGGTTGTTGATCTCGTGCGCGACGCTGGCGGCGAGCCGGCCCAACGCGGCGAGGCGCTCCGCACGATCGACCTGGCGCTCCATGCGCCGACGCTCGGTGACGTTCGTCGAGACGCCCATGACGCCCCCGATCTGACCCGCGGGACCCCGCATCGGCGAGATCCAGCTCTCGAGCACGACGTCGCCCACGTCGGCGACAGTCCGAAATGTCTCGCCGGCGAGGGCGCGCTCGTGGTTCGCGAGCACCTGCGGGTTGTCCTTGTAGAGGTCGTAGATGGATCGGCCCACGAGCTCTCCCGACTTGAAGCCCATGGCATCGAGCGCCGCGCCCTCCGACACGGTGATGGTGCCGTCTCTATCGGTGGCGAACAGGACGATGGGCGCGTTGTCGAGCGCCGTCCGGAGCTTGTGACGCGCGACGACCGCGCCCGCCTCGGTCTCCACCTCCGTCGTGATGTCCCGGAAGGCGACGACGACGTGGCGAAGCGCGCCCGTGGCGTCGAAGAGCGGCTTGCCGAGAGCGCTGACGAAGACGCGACGGCCGTCAGCTCGCGCGATGACGATGTCGTCGACGACGACCGTCTCCCGACGCCGCTGGGCCTGGATGAAGGGCAAACGATCCTCCGGAAACGGTCGGCCGCTCCGATCCTGCAGGTGGTAAGCCGGCGCGTACTCTCCGGCGCGCACGTCGTCCCGGGCAGCCATGCCCAAGATTCGCTCGAAGGCGTCGTTGGCGTAGACGAACTCGCCATCCGGGACGCGGGCGACCCAAATCCCCATGGGGAGCTCTTTCAAGATCGAGAGCAGCAACGAAGCGTCGTCGGATCCAGAAAGCGCCACGGCGGCATTTTGCCAGAGCGGATCGTGGCGGCCCAGACCGTTCTGGCCTGGATGCCGCGCCGTCCCGCGAGCGGGTACACTCTGCCCGTGCGAATCTCCCTGGGTGTTCTCGTCGCGACGCTCGTAGGCTGCGCCCATCCCACGTCCTCGCCCTCCGTCCACGCGCCGCCCGCTCCGCCGGCCTCGGACTTCACCCGCCTCGTCGACGCCTACTTCGACGCGCAGTTCACGTACGCGCCATCGAGCGCCACGGCCGTGGGCCTGCACGCCCACGATCGCGCGCTCGAAGATCTGTCGCGCGGCCGCATCGAGGCCCGCGTCGCCGAGCTGCGCGGGTTCGTCGCGCGCCTGGACGGGCTGCCCGCCGCCGGTCTCTCGTCGGACGAGTCGATCGACCGGGCCTTCCTCACCTCGCAGGCGCGCGCCGAGCTCTTCGACCTCGTGACGCTCGAGAGCTGGCGCCGCAACCCCATGATGTACGCTCGGCTGCCGGGCGAGGCCGTCGACGCGCTCATGAAGCGGGCGTTCGCCCCGGCGACCGAACGCCTGACCTCTGTCGTCGCGCGCCTGCGCGCGATCCCCGCCGTCTACGCGGCGGCGCGCGCCAATCTCGAGAATCCGGCGCCCGAGCACGTCACGCTCGCGCTGCGCATGACCAAGGGGTCGATCGGCTTCTTCGAGAGCGCGACGCGGACCTGGGCGGCGTCCGCCACGCGCGATGTGGCGCTCCTCGAGAGGTTCCGGGTCGCCAACGACGCGGCGCTCGCCGCGACGCGCTCCTTCGCGGTCTGGCTCGAGCACGACCTCGCGCCGCGCGCGCGGGGGGCGTTCGCGCTCGGCGCCGAGAGGTACCGCGAGCTCTTGCGCTTGCAGGAGATGGTGGAGACGCCGCTGCCCGCGCTGCTCGCGAAGGGCGAGGCCCACCTCGCGGCCGATCGCGCCGCCTTCGTCGAGACCGCCGCCAAGATCGCGCCGGGGCGAGCGCCCGCCGCGGTCATCCTCTCGCTCACGGCGGAGCACCCGACGGCCGCCGACCTCATCCCGTCGGTCGCGCGCGGGCTCGAGGCGGCGCGGACGTTCGCGACGGCGCACGCGCTCGTGACCTTCCCATCGGCGCAGCGGCCCATCGTGCGCGAAACGCCGCCCTACGCGCGCGCCGCCGTCTTCGCGTCTATGGACACGCCCGGGCCGTTCGAGGTCGCGGGCGTCGACGCCTACTACTACGTCACGCCCGTCGAGCCCGACTGGACGCCCGAGCACCGCGAGGAGCACTTGCGCATGTTCAACCGTTACACGACGGCCATGATCGACGTCCACGAGGCCTACCCCGGCCACTTCCTGCAGTTCCTCTACATGCCCGGCATCAAGAGCAAGGTGCGCAAGCTCATGTACACGACGTCCAACGTCGAGGGCTGGGCGCACTACGCCGAGCAGATGATGATCGACGAGGGGTTTGGCGGCGGCGATCCGAAGCTGCGCCTCGCGCAGCTCCAGGAGGCGCTCCTGCGCGACTGCCGCTACGTCGTCGCCATCAAGATGCACACGCAGGGGATGACCGTCGACGAGGCGACGCGGTTCTTCGTCGAGCAGGGCTTTCAGGAACAGGCCAACGGCCACGAGGAGGCGCTGCGAGGCACCTACGACCCGATGTACCTCGCGTACACCCTGGGCAAGCTCCAGATCCAGGCGCTGCGCGACGAGTTCAGGAAGCGCACCGGAGGGGACTTGCGCGCCTTCCACGACGCCTTCGTCGCCCAGGGCGGCCTGCCCGTGGCCTTCATCGAGAGGTTGCTCCTGCCGCCGGCCGCGGGACGTTGATGCGGCGCCGCGCACGATTTCGCATCTGCCGGCTCACGGCGCCCGGCCTGCCATAAGGCCGCTCAGGCGCGCAGCAAACGGTCGAGGTTGGCCTTCTCCCAGGCGCAGGCGCGCGCGAAGTCGGGGAACGTGCGCTCCTCGGCCAGGAACTCGCGCGTATGGAAGCGGCGGCGACCGTTCGTGCGCCGCACCTCGTGCTTGCCGTGCAGCATCTCGTGGAAGACGATCCAGGAGACGAAGAACTCGGGCACGTTGTCCTGATCGAGCGCCGGATGGATGCGGATGACGCGGTCCTCGACGGCGAAGCTGCCCATCTTGATCGACCGCCGCCGGCGTCCCGCGACCGTCCCCGGCCCCCAGGTGATGCGCGCATCGAGCGCGCCGCCGAACATCTGCGTGTTCAGGCGGTCGTAGATCGATTGAAGATCGTGGTGGCGGCCCGCAGTGCGCAGCTTGACGTGGCGGGGCCGCCGCTCCTGCTGGCGGATGATGTGCTGGTGTTCCTCGATGTACACGCCCAGCAGGGTCGAGGCGCGCCGATCGTTGTGGACGACGTAGCGCGCGAGCGCCCGCACGATGCGCGCCCCCGCGTCGACGAACATGCGGTGCAGGCGCAGGCGGTAGCCATCGGTCTTCCGGCGCACGGAGATCATGCTGTAGTGATTGTTGGTGAGCGCGAGCTCGAGCGTCTTGCCGGGCGGCAAGTAGAGCGCGAGCGCCACTGCGACGCGATCCGCCTCATCCGCGGGCGAGCGCGGCAGACGCACCTGGCGAGCCGCTTCCTGGGGCCGGAAGTCGCGACGTGACTGGCTGTCGATCTCGCGCGCGCCGACCACCGACGGGCGCGGACCCTCGGCGCCGTGCGCAGGCCTTCGCCCGGCGAACGGCAGCGTGAGCTGGTGGTCGGCAACCGATGCGGGCTGTGGGGGTAACGACGTCTCCGGGCGGGAGTGACGCTTCAAGTTGGCCTCTCTCTGAGCATGCTCCCTCGGTTCGAGCCGCGAAAGACTATCAACCCAGACGCCATCAAGCAAAATTCCGTACGTGGTCGCACTTATTTGACAATTCCTGTGGATACTTTGTGGACAACTTTTTCAGCCCGCGAGGGCACGCGCGAGCTTGCGATAGACCTGCGCACATGTGCGCACGAGGACGCTGTCGGAGAGGCGGAGCGCGCGGACGAGGCTGCGCGCGGCGACGAATCCCTGGCAGGCGAGGTGGCGGCGACGAAATCGAGCGCGCGCGGCGGCGTCGAGGCGCTCGGGCGTGGGCGGCGCGCGCAGCTCCCCCGCGAATCCCGTCATGCGTGCGAGGACGTCCCGGCGCGCGGCCACGCCGAAGCTGGACGCGGGCGCGTCGCCCTGGTGGATCACGAAGCGCGCGCCGCCCTCGTCGAACGGGTTCATCA
>DASZFV010000401.1:0-1535 GCA_035939455.1 Polyangia bacterium | reverse complement strand
CTTCTCCATCGGGATGGGAGCGGCCATCGGGCCTATGCCGTGATGAGGCGGAGCTGGCGCAGGCGCCCCGGCATCTCGGCGGCGATCGGGTAATTGCCCGAGAAGCACGCGTCGCAGAAGCCCTTGCGGCTGACGTCCGCGGCGGTCGCCTCGCGGCCCGGCTGGCCATCGACAGAATCGTAGAGGCCCGGCAGCGACAGGTACCCGAGCGAGTCGGCGCCCACGAAGTCGCGGATCTGGACGACGGAGTTGTGCGACGCGATGAGCTCCTCGCGTGTGGGCGTGTCGATGCCGTAGCGGCAGGGGCCGATCGTGGGCGGCGAGCTGATGCGCATGTGCACCTCCCGCGCGCCGGCGTTGCGGATCATGCCCACGATCTTGCGCGAGGTCGTGCCGCGCACGATCGAGTCGTCGACGACGACGACGCGCATGTCCTTGAGCACCTCGCGCACGGGCGAGAGCTTGAGCTTGACCCCGAAGTGACGAATTTGCTGCGACGGCTCGATGAACGTCCGGCCCATGTAGTGCGAGCGCATGAGCCCCTGGTCGTAAGGGATGCCGCTCTCGCGCGCGTAGCCGATGGCGGCCGCGACACCCGAGTCGGGCACGGGGATGACGACGTCGGCCTCGACGGGGTGCTCGAGCGCGAGGCGGCGGCCCATGCGCTCGCGCGCGCGGTAGACCGAGCGCCCGTCGATCACCGAATCGGGGCGCGCGAAGTAGACGAACTCGAAGACGCAGCGCTTCGCGGGCTGCGTGCCGAGCGGGCGCAGCGAGCGCGGGCCGTTGCGGTCGATGAGCACCATCTCGCCCGGCTCGATGTCGCGGACGAACTCGGCGCCGATGAGCTCGAACGCGCAGGTCTCGGACGACACGACCCAGGTGGGCGCGCCTCCGCCCGCTGCGGGCACCTTCCCGAGCACGAGCGGCCGGAAGCCCATGGGATCGCGCACGGCGATGACCATGTCCTCCGACAGAAAGACCAGCGAGTAGGCGCCGCGCACCTGCGAGAGCGCGTCGGCGATGCGATCCGGGAGGTTGTGCTCCCGCGAGCGCGCGATGAGGTGGACGATGCACTCGGTGTCGGAGGTCGTCGTGAAGATCGCGCCCTCGGCCTCGAGGCGCTCGCGCAGCTCGACGGCGTTGACGAGGTTGCCGTTGTGCCCGAGCGCCACCGAGCCGCCCGCGTAGTCGACGGCGATGGGCTGCGCGTTCTTCTCGGTGGAGTCACCGGCCGTCGAGTAGCGCACGTGGCCGATGGCGGCGAACCCCGGCAGGCGCGCCAAGCGATCGGCCGTGAAGATGTCGTTGACGTGTCCCATCTCGCGCACGTGGCGCAGATGGTCGCCGTCGGTCGCCACGATGCCGGCGGACTCCTGGCCGCGGTGCTGCAGGGCATAGAGCCCCAGGTAGGCGAGGTTCGAGGCCTCCGGGTGGCCGTAGATGCCGACGATGCCGCACATGGTTCGTGCGGCGCGAAGCTAGCACGTCGCCCCCAGGACAGCCAGACGACAGCCAGACGACAGCCAGACGAC
>DASZFV010000400.1:0-9360 GCA_035939455.1 Polyangia bacterium | reverse complement strand
GCGCAGGTCTGTCCGCCCGGTGGAATCGCGAAGAGGGTGCCCTTCCACTCCTGAAAGGTCCTCTCAATGGCCGCGCCGTGCTGGTTGACGATGTCGTGGCAGCTTCCGCAGGCGGCCGCGGACTCCGGCTGCAGGTCATCGAGCAGGTTCGAATGGCTCACCTTGTGCGGCGTTCCCGGCACCGGATCGTCGAACGGCCCGAACAGGCTCACGCCGTCGGCCGCGAGCGTGAGGGGGTTGTTGTGCGTGCCGTCGACCGACGTCGCCGAGTGGCAGAAAAAGCACGTCACACCCTTGGCGAGCGCGGGCAGGCTCGACAGGTTCAGCCCATCGGTCGTGAGCTTCTGCTGGACGGCCACGGGCGCGTGGCACTGCACGCAAAAGTCGCCGAGCGCGTGGTTCGTCTCGCGCTGGCCGCGCTTGTTCATGGCGAGGAACACGGGGTCCTCCGAGGCGTACGCGTGCATGCTGCCCGCCCATTGCTTGAACTGCGTCGGGTGGCACTCCTGGCAGGTCGCGGGATCTTGCAGCGCGGCCGGCGGGAGCAGGGCCGCGGCGGGCGGAGGGTTACACCCGCCGCCAAGAGCGACCACGGCGCCAATCATCGACAGCGCGCGCGAGAAGAACGACGTGGGCTCCGCAGTCATCGCGGCCCGCCCATCATGTCACGGGCGCCGCGCCCGGGCGAGGACCGTCACCGCCTGACGTCTACACGCCACCGTCGGGACCTCCGCCGCTCCACAGCGCGCGGATGGTCGCCTCGGTGTCGAACCCCGTCGGGCACGCCGCGCTCTTCGTGTTGGCCCAGTACCATTTCGGGCCCCCCTCGGCTCCCGGGGACAGCACGCGGCTGCCCGGCATCTCGAGGTGGCCCACGGGATCGTGAGCGGGAACCCATTGCCACGCGTACTGCAGCCAGGCGTTGCGATCGGCGACGGCCTGCTGAGCGAACCACGTGATCTCGTCCCAGCCCCAGATGAACGGAGCGGTGCTCGTGTGCCCGGGGTTGCTCCGCCCGAAGTTGTCGAACTCCACCATGTAAGGCAGGTGCGCGCACGACCAGCCGCTCGGCGTCACGCCGCCCTTGCTCTTGGTGTAGATCGAATCGGCGTACCCGACTTGCAGCTGGCCCTTGAACGGCATCCCCGCGACCTCCTCGATGCGCAGCGGGAACGCGTGGCTGTCGAACAAGAGCTTGCCGCCTTCGACGATGCCGCCCGTGGGCGTGTGCGCGTCGCAGAGGACCATGTGCCTGCGCGCGTGCAGACGGGCGTAGGCCCTCACGCGGCCGAGCATGTCGAACCACCCGACGTGCCCGGGATCATTTTGATCCATGAGGCTCACCTGGCCGAAGTGAATGGCCTCGGCGCCGGCGTCGATGTAGCTCGTCGCCAAGTAATAGAACCACATGCGCGTCTCGAGCCGGCTCATGTCCGGGACCGACCCGCCCTGGCCCCAGTTGTTCACGAACTTGCCGCTCGCGAAGAGCATGCCCGTGTAGTCGAAGTTGCGCGCGACGACCGGCTGTCCGAACTCGGTCAACACGCTCGCGGGGACGGCGATCGCCTCCACCTGTGTCGTGACGATCTCGAACGCCCCGGCCTGGAAGATGATGTCGGGATCCGCCTGGTGCAGGAGGTCGGCGAACGGCTTGGCCCGCTGCAGGTTCCTCGCGAGGTTGGACTCCCCGCCAAAGACGAAGACCGCGCGCCCGATGAACTTCGCCTTCGAGTCGAAGAGCATGCGCGCGTTGTCGAGCGGGTCGACGCCCATGCTGTTGACCGGCTGCGTGATGTCGTCTTGGAGAAGCTGCGTGAAGGAAATGGATCGAGAGAGATACCGCTCCAAGACCGCCTGGGTGATCGTCGTGTCGAACTGGAATGCGGGATCCGCCGGTCGCGAACCGAGCACGGGGCGAACGGCCTCCGCGTCCGGGGCGGCGCCCGCGTCGCCCACGCCGGCGTCGGGCGATGGAGGGAGCGGAGACGTCCCGGCCGTCCCGAGGCTCCCACCGCTCGACGTCGACCCATCGGCGGCGGCCTGACCGGCGGCGGCACCGGCCTGACCCGCGGCGGCGCCTCCGCCGCCCGAGCCGCCCGGGGGCGCTCCTCGGTCAGCGGACCCGCGCCCGGCGCAGCCGCCCGCCGCGACAGCCAGCGCGAGCGCGACGGCCGGCGCGAGCGCTACAGCCGGCGAGAAAAAGAACGCGCGGCCAGCACCGAATGTCCGCGGCGCCAACAGGGGCAAGGCCGCGATGGAAGCTACCTGCGCAGTCACCATTTCAATCGACGCTCATGACCATGACGCTTTCCACCGATTTCGCAGGCACGGCCTTTCATCATGCGCAGCGTGTTTGCCCGCCGAGAACCGCGCCTGGCGTCCGTGGGGCCAGGAATCACGCACGCCGCCACGCTGCGGCACGACGCCTCCGGGACGAGGAGACGCCCGAGGATGACTCAGGCGCCGCGCTTCAACCTTTGATCGACGAGCTTCTGTGCCGCGTCCTGGTGCTTTTTTAGGACTGGAAGGATGTCCGTCAGCAGCTGTTTGAGCTTCGCGTCCGTCGTGGCGTCGCGCGCCGCCATCAGCTCGGCGACGTCTTTCTTGTGATCGTCGAGCATCTCCTCGGCGAAGGCGTCATCGAACGCCGCGCCGGTGTGAATCTGATCGGTCTTGGTATCCCGAGGCGGCGTGTGGGCCGCCAGATCGAGCTTCTCGCCCTTGGCGAGCTTCACGACCTTCTTGTCGGCGCAGTTTCGAATGAACATCGGGGCATCCTAGATTGAAGGGAAGGATCGTCAAGCGGTCGCTGCCACCCTCATGCTACGCGGGCCGAGTGAGGCGCTTGCGAAGCGCGGACATGCGTTGCTTCAAGACGTCGGCCTCGCGGGCGATCTCGGGAAAATCAGCGGCGCGCGCGGCCTCGAAGACGGCGCGCGCGGCTTCGGAGAGCTCCTGCAGCCGCGCCTCGGCTCGAGCGAAACCAGCGCGGTCGCCCTGACTCGCCGCGAGCTGCGCGTTGACCTCGCCCGCCGCCTGTCCGAGCGCGCCGAAGCATCGCATGTGCTCTCCGAAAAGCCGCGCGCGCTGTTGCAGCTCGCCGGCGAACGCCCCCAGGGGCGCGAGCGCCGCCTGTTGGCGCTCCTGCATGCGGCCCAGCGCCGCGGCCACTTCCCGGAGACGCTGCGCCAACTGGTCCGGCAACGCGAGCGTCTCGTTGAGCTCGGCGGCGGCGCGCGCGAGAGCCTTGTCCGAGCTCAGTCGGATCTTGCGCACCGATCTCGAGAGCGTCTCGAGCCGCACGATCTCGTCCTCGAGCGCTTGCGCCGCGCGCACGATGTCGGACGTCTGCTTCTCGGCCTTGGCCACGGGGGCCGAGTGTAGCCCGACTGTGCCGGTGTCTCTCACCGCAGGCGCGTCGCGATGGCCACCCCTTGCTTTAGGGTCTTCGTGACGGGCGTCTTCTCGGCGATCTCGAGCAGCCGCGCCGTCTGCTCCGCCGTGAGCTCCCGGCCGAGGTGAATGGTCCGGTGGATGCGTTCGCCGTCGCTGCCGCGGAGCCACTCGACGTCGACCTGAACGGCGCCCAGATCCCAGCCCTTCCGCTCGGCGTACATGCCGAGCGTGATCGACGTGCAGCCCGCGAGGGCCGCGACCAGCAGACCGGAGGGAGACGGCCCCAGGTCGGCGCCGCCCCGCGAGGCGGGCTCGTCGCACGACACGACGTGGTGACCCACCTTTATCGTCTGCAGATACGGGGCGGCGCCGCTGTCGAGGTGGGCGGCCACGACCAGCGTCGTCGTCGCGTCCCTGTCCGAGGTCACGGCGCGCCCTTCGTCTTCACGAACGTGTTCTTCTCGAGCTCCGCGAAGGCCGTCTCCAGCTCTTCCTGCGTGTTCATGACGATGGGACCGCGCCAGGCGATGGGCTCGCCGATGGGCTTGCCGGACACGAGGAGGAAACGCACCGGCTCGTCGTCGGCCGCGGCGATGGTGACGGACGTGCCGTCGCCGAGCTCGACGAGGCTGCGATTCCCGACGGGCGACCGCGACTCGGCGTCGAACCGGCCCTGGCCCTCGAAGACGTAGGCAAAGACGGTGTGTCCGCGTGGCGTCGCGTGAGTGAAAGAAGCGCCGCGGGGAATCGTCACGTCGAGGTACTCGGGGCGGGTGACCACGTCGCGCACGGGCCCAGTGACGCCCGCCACCGTGCCGGCGATGACCTTGACGATGGCGCCGCCGTGATCCGTCACCTGTGGGATGTCACGCGCCGAGATGCCGCGGTAACGCGGCGCCGACATCTTGTGCGCCGCCGGCAGGTTGGCCCACAGCTGAAAGCCATACATGGCGCCGCCCGCCTCGCCCTTCGGCATCTCTTGGTGAATGATCCCGCTGCCCGCGCTCATCCACTGGACGTCGCCCGGCCCGATGACGCCGCGGTTCCCGAGGCTGTCGCCGTGCTCGACCTCGCCGCGCAACACGTAGGTGATGGTCTCCATGCCTCGATGCGGATGCCATGGGAACCCGCGCCGGTAGTCGTCGGGGAGATCGGAGCGAAAGTCGTCGAGCAGGAGGAACGGGTCGTGACGCTCGGGCGCCTCGAACCCGATGGCCCGATGCAAGTGAACGCCGGCCCCTTCCATGACCTGGTGGCTCTTCACGATCCTCTGGACTGGTCTGCGCATGCCTGCCTCCCCGCTGAAGGTATCCTACGAGGAGGTGCCCCGGACGGTAAGGGGGCCAGCACCTCGGAGGTGACTCCCGACGATGACCCGCGTTGAATCGTGCTAGGAACGCTACCGTGTCGCCAGTCGCCGCCGGAAACCGAGCATGAGCATCGAAGCGTTCGATCGCCGCGCGAGCGCCGCGCTCCAGGCCACGGTCACGACCTGCGAGGTGGTCGTCGCCGCGCTCGGCGCTCGAGGTGAGCATGACTTGTAACCGACGGGAAGGCGGCGACATCCGTCTGGCAGCCTCTCGGGGCCTGAGCAATCTGCGCGAGGCGCCGTGCTGCGACATGACGAGTGATACATGAAACAACGGATACCACGCCGCGAGGCCGTAACCGGCCTCGCGCTCGCGGGCCTGGCCCTGCTCAGCGCCGCGTGCGCCGAGACCAAGGCGAAGGCGCCGCCGCCGACCCCGACGGTGATCGTCGCGCCCGTCGTCCGCAAGGACGTGGCGCTCTACCTCGACGCCGTGGGGAGCCTCGACGGCTACGTCAACGCAGAGATCCGCGCCCGCGTTCGCGGGCTGCTGCAGGGGCAGCGGTACAAGGACGGCGCCGTCGTCAAGCAGGGCCAGCTCCTGTTCTCGATCGACCGCGCGGAGTACCAGGCAGCGCTCGACTCGGCGAAGGCGGCGCTGGCGCGCGCCGAGACCGCCGCGGCCCACAACCAGGCCCAGCTCGCACGGCGCCAGGACCTGACCGCCGCGCGCGTCGTGAGCCAGCAGGAGCTGGAGGACGCCGAGGCCGCTGCGCGCGACGCCGCCGATCAGGTGCGGGCGGCGACGGCGGCGCTCCGACAGGCCGAGCTCAACGTCTCGTACACGGAGATTCGCTCGCCGGTCGCGGGGATCGCCGGCCTGGCCCTCGTGCGCGTCGGGAACCTCGTGGGCCAGGACGGCCCCACTCTGTTGACGACGGTGTCGGAGGTCAATCCAATGCGCGTGAGCTTCCCCATGAGCGAGATCGACTACGTCAGGGCGGCCGATCGCCTCAAGCGTCTCGACGGGCGCGATCGGGCCTGGGCCGAGGCGCAGTTCGCGCGCATGGCGCGCGGCGAGAGGCTCGACGACACCATCGAGTTGCTGCTCTCGGACGGCAGCGTTTTCCCCCGCCGCGGGGTCATCGTGGCGGTCAACCGCCAGGTCGACACGACGACCGGCACGATCCAGCTGCAGGCGCTGTTCCCCAACCCGGACAACTTCCTGCGGCCCGGTCAGTTCGGCCGCGTGCGCATGCGCCGCCGCGACGTGGGCTCGAACGCGCTCGTCGTCCCGGAGAACGCGCTCATCCAGGTGCAGGGGACGTATTCGCTCGCCGTCGTCGGCGCCGACAGCAAGGTGAAGCTCCGGCGCGTCGAGGTGGGCCCGGCGGCGGGCGGGTCGAGGATCGTCAATTCGGGCGTCGAGGCCGGCGAGCGCGTCGTCGTCGACGGCGTGCAGAAGGTCAGCGACGGCACGACCGTCGTCGCCGAGCTCGCGCCCGCGCCGCCCGCCGCCTCGGCGGAGCGGCATTGAGGGCGGCGGCGTGATCTCGGCGTTCTTCATCCGCCGCCCCATCGTCGCGATCGTGATCGCGATCGTGACGGTCATGCTGGGCGCCGTGTCGCTCGTGGGGCTGCCCATCGCCCAGTTCCCGCAGATCATCCCGCCACAGATCATCCTCACGACGACGTTCACGGGCGCCGACGCGACGACGATCGAGCAGTCGGTGGCCACGCCCATCGAGCAGCAGGTCAACGGCGTCGACAACATGCTGTACATCCAGTCGACGAACGCCAACGACGGCACGATGACGCAGCAGGTGACGTTCGACGTCGGCACCAACATCGACATCGACAATGTCCTCGTGCAGAACCGCTTCTCGCAGGCGCAGACGTTCCTGCCCCAGGACGTCAAGAACTTCGGCGTCACGATCAAGAAGTCGCTGGCGTTCCCGCTCATCGTCATCTCGCTGTACTCGCCGGACGGCCGCTACGACGCCTCGTTCTTGACGAACTACGCGACGATCAACGTCAACGACGCGCTCCTGCGCATCCGCGGCGTGGGCGACATCCGCAACCTCGGCGCCTCGGACTACGCCATGCGGATATGGCTCAAGCCGGACGCTCTCGCTCGCCTCGGCCTCACGGTGACCGACGTCGAGAACGCCGTGCGCGCCCAGAGCGTCGTCAACCCGGCCGGCCAGGTCGGCGCCGAGCCGGCGCCCGCCGGCCAGCAGTTCACCTACACCGTGCGCGCGCAGGGACGGCTCGTGACGCCCGAGGAGTTCGGCGACGTCATCGTGCGCGAGAACACCGACGGCTCGCTCGTGCGCGTGCGCGATGTCGCGCGCATCGAGATGGGCTCGCTGAACTACGCGCAGGAGGGCGCGTTCAACGGCCGGCCCGCGGGCGTCGTGGCGGCCTTCCAGCTGCCGGGCTCGAACGCGCTCGACGTCGCGACGTCCGTCCGCGCGACGATGGAGACGCTCAAGAAGCACTTCCCGCCCGGGATGGACTACCAGATCTCGCTCGACACGACGGCGCCCGTGAAGGCGGGCATCGAGGAGATCCTCATCACGCTCGCCGAGGCCATCGGCCTCGTCGTCCTCGTCGTCTTCATCTTCCTGCAGAGCTGGCGCGCGACGTTGATCCCCCTGCTCACGGTGCCGGTCTCGCTCGTGGGCGTCTTCGCCGTGTTTCCGTTCCTGGGCTTCTCGATCAACACGCTGTCGCTCTTCGCGCTCGTGCTCGCGATCGGCCTCGTCGTCGACGACGCCATCGTCGTCGTCGAGGCCGTGGAGCACCACATCGAGGAGGGCATGCCTCCGCGCGAGGCGACCCTCAAGGCCATGTCGGAGGTCCAGGCCCCCGTCATAGGCATCGCGCTCATTCTCGCGGCCGTGTTCATCCCCGTGGCGTTCATGGCGGGGATCACGGGCCGGCTCTACCAGCAGTTCGCGCTCACGATCGCCGTCTCGGTCCTCATCTCGGCCTTCAACGCGCTCACGCTCAGCCCGGCGCTGGCGGCCATGCTCCTGCGTCCGCGCCGCGAGGCCAAGGGACCTCTCGGCCGCCTCGGCCGCGGCTTCAACCGCGCGTTCGAGCGCGTCACGAACGGCTACATCAGCACGAACGCGCGGCTCGTGCGCAAGCTGGCCATCCCGCTCCTGCTGCTCGTGGGCGTCGGCGTGGCCTCGGCGGCCATCGGCCGCAAGCTGCCCACGGGGTTCTTGCCCGACGAGGACAACGGCTACGCGCTCATCGGCGTCCAGCTCCCCGACGCGGCCTCGCTGCAGCGAACGAAGGCCGTCTTCAAGAAGGTGGAGGCCATCCTCGGCCGGACCGAGGGCGTCCGGACCTACAACACGATCGCCGGATACAGCTTCTTCACGCGCTCGGCCGCGAGCTACGCGGGCACCGCCTTCATCGGCTTCAAACCCTGGAGCGAGCGCGAGCGGCCCGATCTCACGGCCAAGGCCATCGTCGGCAAGCTCAACGCGGCCTTCGCGAAGATCCCCGAGGCGCGCGTCTTCGCGCTCATGCCGCCCGCCATCCCCGGCATCAGCGCCGCCGGCGGCTTCAGCATCTTCCTGCAGGATCGCAGCGGCGGCACGGTGGCGTTCCTCGCCGAGAACGTCAAGCGCTTCGTCGACGCGGCCCGCAAGCGCCCCGAGCTGCAGAACATCAACCCGAACTTCTCGTCCTCGGTCCCGCAGATCTTCGCCGAGGTCGACAAGGAGAAGGTCATGAAGCAGGGCGTCCCCATCGCGGACGTCTACGCCGGCCTGCAGGCGTTCATGGGCGGCGCCTACGTCAACGACTTCACGCGCTTCTCGCGCCAGTGGAAGGTCTTCGTCCAGGCGGAGCCCACCTACCGGCGCGACCCGGACAACCTCAAGGACTTCTACGTGCGCAACGCCAAGGGCGAGATGGTCCCGCTGTCGGCCTTCGTCCACGTGCGCACGACGACCGGCCCCGAGTACACCGTCCGCTTCAACCTGTTCCGTTCGGCCGAGATCATCGGCGCGGCCGCGCCGGGCTACAGCTCGGGACAGGCGCTGGCGGCGCTCGAGGAGGTCGCGGCCGAGACGCTGCCGCCCGAGATGGGCTACGCCTGGAACGCGCTCTCGTACCAGGAGAAGGCCGCGCAGGGCGGCACCGTGAAGGTCCTCGGCCTGTCGTTGATCTTCGTCTTCCTGATATTGGCGGCGCTCTACGAGAGCTGGTCGCTGCCGTTCAGCGTCCTGCTGAGCACGCCCGTGGCGGTGCTGGGCGCGTTCCTGGGCCTCCTGGCGCGGCGCTTCGACAGCAACGTCTACGCGCAGATCGGGCTCGTCATGCTGGTCGGGCTCACGGCGAAGAACGCCATCCTCATCGTCGAGTTCGCCAAGGCGCGGCTCGAGCAGGGGCGGCCGCTCGTCGACGCCGCCCTCGAGGGCGCGCGCCTGCGCCTGCGCCCGATCTTGATGACCTCGTTCGCGTTCATCTTCGGGTGCCTCCCGCTGTGGGGCGCGGCCGGCGCGGGCGCGGCCGCCCGGCGCATGCTCGGCACGACCGTCGTGACGGGCATGCTCGCGGCGACGGCCCTCGGCATCTTTCTCGTGCCCGCCCTCTTCGTCTTCATGGAGCGCCTCTCGGGCAAGGGGCGCGCT
>DASZFV010000399.1:0-2760 GCA_035939455.1 Polyangia bacterium | reverse complement strand
ACCGGGGAGCCGGCACGGATGAGCCTGCAGTCGCGATACACCATCCTGCGGAAGGTCGCCGACGGGGGCACGGCGGAGATCTTTCTCGCGAAGCAGCACGGGGCCCACGGCTTCGAGAAGGCCGTCGTCCTCAAGCGCATCTTCACGGCCTTCTACGCGGACCCGCAGTTTCGGCACATGCTCGTCGACGAAGCGCACATCGCGATGTCGCTGTCGCACAGCAACATCGTGCAGGTGCTCGACCTCGGCGAGGTCGACGGCCGCTACTTCCTCGCGCTCGAGCTCGTCGACGGCTGGACGCTCGATCGCACGCTCAGGCGCGCCCAGGCCGCCGGCGTTCCCTTCGCGCCCGCCCTCGCGCTCTACGTGACGTCCGAGGTCTGCCGCGCCCTGGCCTACGCGCACGGCAAGATGCGCGACGGCCAGCCCCTCGGCATCGTGCATCGCGACGTCAGCCCGCACAACGTGCTGCTGTCCGCCGAGGGCGAGGTCAAGCTCACGGACTTCGGCATCGCGAAGGCGCAGAACAAGAAAGAGCAGAGCCTCGGCAACATGATCAAGGGGAAGATCTCCTTCATGTCGCCCGAGCAGGCCTCGGGCGCGGCCCTGGACGCGCGCTCAGACCTGTTCTCGC
Organism: Polyangia bacterium; assembly: GCA_035939455.1. Taxonomy (GTDB): domain Bacteria; phylum Myxococcota_A; class Polyangia; order Fen-1088; family Fen-1088; genus DASZFV01. The sequence goes on along the minus strand of DASZFV010000399.1, from coordinate 2,126 downwards.
TCGGGACGATGCTCTACGTGATGATCACGCGCCGCCGGCCGTTCGACGCGCCGACGGATTACGAGACGCTCATGCTCGTGAAGAGCGGCGACTACCTGCCGCCCGAAACGGCGCGGCCCGGCCTCAACCCGGAGCTCTACCGCGTCATCCGCAAGGCGATGAGCAAGTGGCCGGGCGAGCGCTACCAGAAGGCCGAGGAGATGCTCCTCGACGTCGAGCAGGTCATGCGGCTCGCGTTCCGACCCGTCGGGCAGACCGAGCTGCAGCGCTGGCTGGCCGATCTCTCGGCCAAGGACGGCGTGCCGCCCCTCACGCGCGAGATGCCGCCGGCGCCCGGTGCCGTCGTCGGCGTCGTGGGCGCGCGGCCCGCGCCCGCCGGGGCAGAATCCCCCTCGGGCCAGGAGTCGGGCCTCGTGCTCGATCTCGATGACGCGGTCGAGGTGAAGGCGGGCAAACCTCCGCCCCGACCCCGCCCCCACGCGCCCCCCTATCCCGAGGCTGGCCCCACGGAGGTAATGAGGCACCCGCCGGAGATGAGCGCGGCCGACCAGGCGGCCGGCAGCGCCGTCGACGACGCGATCGAATCGGTGCTGCCGTGGTATCGGCGGCGCGCCGGCTTGATGGTAGGCGCCGTCGCGCTCGTGCTGGTCGTGTTCGCCGTGTCCAGGACCGTCAGGACCGCCGGGCCCCGCCACGCGAGCCAGCCGACGGCGGCGACGTCGCCGCCACCCACGCCGATCGCGCCCGCGCCGAGCGCGCCTGCGCCGCCGCCTCCGGCGGCCCCCGAGCCGGTTCCGCCCGCGTCTGTCGCGCCGCCGGCACCCTCGGCGGTGGCGGTCACGGCGGCGCCGGAGAAGGCGCCGGCCGCCGAGCCGGTTCCAGTGGCCGTCGCCGAGCCGCCCCGCGTGCCCGCCAAGGACGAGCCCCCCGTCGGCGAGGCCGCTCCTAAAGAAGACGCGCCGGAGCCCGCGGACACGGCCCTCAAGCCGCGCAGGGCGGCGCCGCCGATGGTGGCCGTCACCTTCAAGACGGACCCGGAGGGCGCGCGCGTCGCGACCCGCACCCACGTCTATGGAACGACGCCGCAACCGGCGAAGCTCTCACCGGGCACGACTTACGAGCTCACCTTCACGAAGGCGGGATATGTCCCCCTCGCGAAGAAATACGTGGCGCCCCCGACTGCCACCGGTCCGACGACGCTGCGCGTCAGTCTGAAGAAGCTGCCCCAGCCCAGCAAGGCGACCGGTAGGAATCCCCCGAAGGTCACCACGCCGCCGGCCCCCGCCTCCTCGACGCCGAAGAAGTCCTGGTTCTCGAGGTAGCTCGCGGGCGAACCCAATCATCCTGCGCAGATGGCCGCAGCTCGCCGCGACGTGGCCCGGGATCCATGGACTCCTCGCGTTTCGGCGTCAAACTACCGATGAGAGAGCTTGAAGGAGGTCGCATGGAGACCGCCGATGCCGGGTCCTGCCACGTGGGGGAGGTCATGGGGACGGAGCTGTTCACGCTGACGCCGGACACCGTCGTCGCGTCGGCGCGCCGCCTGGCCTGGGGGAACGGCGTGCGCCACCTGCTCGTGCTCGACGGGGGCACGCTGACCGGCATCGTCTGCGACGAGGACCTCCGCACGGCCGCGCGCGACGCGTTGGTGGGCGAGCTCATGCGCACGCCCGTGCTGTGCATCGCCCCCGACACGACCCTCGACGAGGCGACCGAGCTCATGGAGGAGCACGGCGTCTCGTGCTTGCCGGTCGTCAAGGGCTCGGAGCTCGTGGGAATCGTCACGCGCGAGGGGCTCGCGTCGCTGACGGGCGGCGCCGAGGCCTCGGCCGACGTGTGCGTCGCCTGCGGGGCCACCGATGAGGTGCGGCGCGACCCGCGCGCGGGCATGGTGGCGCTGTGCGCCGACTGCCTGGGTCGCAAGCTGCCGAGCATCCTGGCGGCGTCGACGAGTTGAGCCGCCGCTCGGGGCACACATTCGACTAGATTGCCGTCGCATGACGGAGGCGGTGAGCCGGGCGGCTGGCAAGCTCGAGGCGGCGCTCGCCCGCTTTGGCCTCGAGGCTGCCGTGGCGCGCGCGCGCGCCGTCGACGTGGGCGCGTCGACGGGCGGCTTCACGCAGACG
>DASZFV010000398.1:0-6302 GCA_035939455.1 Polyangia bacterium | reverse complement strand
CAAGCTCATCCGGAACGAGACGGAGCGGCTCCTGCAGCGCGCGACGGCCACGTCCGAAAAGAGGCGCAACACGGGCCCGGTCTTCATCCGGCCGGACGCGGCGCCCGATCCCAGCTTCATCGTGCGCGAGGGCGCCCTCGAGGTCGTCGACGAGTTCGTCTTCGATCGCCAGCCGTCGGAGATGATCCGCGTGTTCTCGCTCGCCATCGATATCGACCTGCCCATCGGTCTGCGCACGCGCGAGATCATCGGCGAGCTCGCGGCCTTGCGCGCCGAGACTCTGCGCGAGGACGCCGACTCGGGCCGGCGGTTCGTCGACCTGCTCTGTGATGCGAGCGATCGCGCCAATCCGTCGCGGCTCGAGCAGATGCAGGACCTCGGTCTGCTGGCCGCGCTCATGCCCGAGTGGGAGCCGAGCACGGGCCGCGTGCAGCACGACATCTACCACGTGTACACGGTCGACCAGCACGCCCTCTACGCCGTGGGCCGCCTGCACGCGCTCGCGCGAGGCGATCACTCCGACGATTTTCCGGTGCCGACCGAGACGTTCCAGGAGGTGAAGAGCCGCGTCGCCCTCACGCTCGGGACGCTGCTCCACGACGTCGGCAAGCCCTACGGCAGCCCGCACAGTGAGATCGGCGCGGGCCTCGCCATGACGATCTGCCGGCGGCTCGGCCGGCCCGAGGCGGACATCCGCCTCATCGAGTTCCTCGTGCGGCAGCACCTCGTCATGGGCCAGATGTCGCAGCGCCGCGATCTCGACGACCTGGGCATGATCGCGGACTTCGCCGCGCTGTGCGGCGACGAAGAGAGCCTGCGCCAGCTCTACCTGCTGACCTTCTGCGACCTGGCGTCCGTCTCGCCCGACGCCATGACGGGTTGGAAAGAGACGCTGCTGCGCGAGCTCTACTCGCGGACTCTCATCTACCTGCGCCGCGGGCCCGACCTGCTCGGGGCCGAGCGGGCCGAGATCGTCAAGCGCCGCCAGGGGCGCGCGGCGCGCATGCTGGGCGAGGATCCGAGCGGCCCGGCGGTGTCGGCGCTGTACCTCGGCTTTCCGGACCGCTACTTCGCCGAGAACACCGCTCGGCGCATCGCCGCCCACATGGATCTGCTGCGCGTCCGGCGCGAGCGCCTGGTGAGCTCCGTCATCGAGGTCGTGCACCAGAAGCGGCTCGGCATCACCGAGATGGTACTCGCGGCACGCGACACGCCGGGGCTTCTCGCCGACGTCGCGGGCGTGCTCTACGCGAACCGCATCGAGGTCGTCGACGCCGCGATCTACTCGCGCGCGCCCGGCGACCCCAAGGATCCGGCCGAGGCGCTCGACATCTTTCGCGTGCGCGACTCGCTCGGCCGGGCGGTCACGGACGACGGACGCTGGCGCAAGGTCCGCCAGGAGCTCGAGGCGGTCCTATCGGGCAAGGCGAGGGTAACCGATCTCGTCGCCTCGCGACCGAAGGGCGAGTCGGTCGTGGCGTGGAAGACGCCCGCCGTGCCGACGGAGCTCAAGATCGACAACGGCGTGAGCCGCGACTTCACGGTCGTCGAGATCATCACGGAGGATCGCCCGGGCGTGCTCTACGCCATCACGCGCACGCTGGCCGCCGAGAGCCTCGACATCCACCGCTCGAAGATCGCGACGGAGGCCAACCGCGCCATCGACGTCTTCTACGTCCGCGACAAGGCGACGGGCGCGAAGATCCTGGACGGGGGGCGCCTCGAGACGCTGCGCGCCGCGCTCCTCGCGTCGTTGCCGCAGATGTAGACTCCGCGCCATGCGCGCCCTCCTCGTCATCGTGCAGCTCTGCCTTTTTACCGGCCCCGGCAGTTCCGACCCGGCGGCCGCAGGCGCGGCGCCGCTCCTCGAGAAGGGCGAACGGCTCTTCAGGCAGGGAGACACGGCAGGCGCGATCGCGGCCTTCGAGGCGGCAGCCAGGGTTGACCCCAAGGACGCGCGGCCGCACTACCTGCGCGGCGTCGCGCTCGAGAAGAAGGGTGACCCAGCCGCGGCAGCCGAGGCTTACCGTCAAGCCATCGCGCGCAAAGCCGACTTTCCCGAGCCCCGCAACAACCTGGGCGCGCTCTTGCTCGCGAGGGGAGAGACGGCGCGCGCAGCCGCCGAGCTCGAGGCCGCCGTGCGCTCGCGCTCCGACTACGCCGAGGCGCAATACAATCTGGGCGTCGCGCGCGATGGGCTCGGCAGGAAGGCCGAGGCGGTCGCGGCCTATCGCGAGGCCGTGCGCCTCAAGCCGGCCGACGCCGCCTACCGGCTGAACCTGGGCGCGGCGCTGCGGCGCACGGGCGACGTCGACGGCGCGCTCGGCGCGCTCAAGGAGGCGACGCGCCTCGCGCCCGGCGACGCCGTGGCGTGGGCCGACCTCGGCATGATCCTCTCGGACAAGAAAGCCTACGATCCCGCGCAGGCCGCGCTCGAGAAGGCCACCAAGCTCAAGCCCGACTTCGCGCTGGCCTGGAACCGGCTCGGGCGCGTCGAGCTGCGCCGCGGGCACGTGCCGGAGGCCGTCGCGGCGGGTGAGCGCGCGCGCAAGCTCGAGCCGAGGAGCGCCGCCTTCGCGGCCGACCTCTGCCGGGCCCTCTTCGAGAAGAAGGAGCCGGCGCGCGCCGTCGCCGAGTGCCGGGGCGCCGTGGAGCTCGATCCCGCCAACCCGCTCGCGCGCTACGAGCTCGGCAAGGCGCTCGTCGCCCAGGGCGACTGCAAGGCGGCCCGGGCCGAGCTGCAGCGCTTTAAGGCGTTGCCGGGCGTCAAGCCCGAGGCGGCCACGCAGGCCGACGGCATCGCCGCCAGCTGCGGCGCGCCCGTGAAATAAGCGGGCGCGGGAGCGGGTCGGCTCGTCAGCCGAGGCGCCCAGCCACCCATCCACGCTTGCCGCCGCGGTGGCCGGTCGGCTAATCTCCCGAGATGCTGCCGGACGGTCACCTCGAAGAAGCGCTCACGTTCGATGATGTCCTTCTGGTGCCGGCCGAGAGCGACGTCGTTCCGAAGGACGTCGATGTTCGCACGCAGCTCACGCCGGAGATCCGGCTCGCGATCCCGATCGTGTCGTCGGCGATGGACACCGTCACCGAGGCCGCGACGGCCATCTGCATGGCGCGCGAGGGCGGCGTGGGCATCATCCACAAGAACCTGTCGATCCCCGAGCAGGTCCTCGAGGTCACGAAGGTCAAGAAGGCCGAGTCCGGCGTCGTCGTCAATCCCGTGACCGTCGCGCCCGAGCAGAAGCTGGCCGCCGCGCTCGAGCTCATGAAGCGGCACGAGATCTCGGGCCTGCCCGTCGTGGCCGCCGACGGCCGCCCCGTGGGCATCCTCACGAACCGCGACATCCGGTTCGAGCGCAACCTGGAGCAGCCCGTGAGCGCGATGATGACGAAGAGGCTCATCACGATCGCCGAGGGCACGTCGGTCGAGGCCGCGAAGGAGCTCCTGCACAAGAACCGCATCGAGAAGCTCCTCGTCATCGACGGCGGCGGCTACCTGAAGGGCCTCGTCACGATCAAGGACATCGAGAAGGCCCAGCGCCACCCGATGGCCGCCAAGGACGAGTTCGGCCGCCTGCGCACGGGCGGCGCCGTCGGCACGGGCTCGGACCGCGACGAGCGCGTCGACGCGCTCATGAAGGCCGGCTGCGACGTCATCTGTATTGACACGGCGCACGGCCACTCGAAGAACGTCATCCAGGCCGTCGCCGACGTGCGGCGCAACTTTCCGCGCGCCCAGATCATCGCGGGTAACGTCGCGACGGGCGAGGCCGCGCTCGCGCTCGCCAAGGCGGGCGCCGACGCCATCAAGGTGGGCATCGGCCCCGGCTCGATCTGCACGACGCGCGTCGTGGCCGGCGTGGGCGTGCCCCAGATCCGCGCCATCACCGACTGCGCGAAGGCGTTGCGCGGGATGAACGTCACCGTCGTCGCCGACGGCGGCATCAAATACTCGGGCGACGTCGCCAAGGCCATCGCGGCCGGCGCGCACACCGTCATGATCGGGAGCCTCTTCGCGGGCACCGACGAGGCGCCCGGCGAGATCATTCTTTACCAGGGCCGCAGCTACAAGATGTACCGCGGCATGGGCTCGATCGGCGCCATGCGCGCCGGCAGCAAGGACCGCTACTTCCAGAGCGAGGTCACCACCGACGCCAAGCTCGTGCCCGAGGGCATCGAGGGACGTGTACCGTACCGCGGCTCGCTGTCGCAGTCGCTCTACCAGCTCATCGGCGGGCTCAAGTCCGGCATGGGCTACACGGGCTGCCGCACGATCGAGGAGCTGCGCACGAAGGCGCGCTTTCTGCGCACGACGGCCATGGGCCTGCGCGAGTCGCACGTGCACGACGTCATCATCACGAAAGAGGCGCCGAACTACCGGGTCGAGCAGTGAGCGAGCGCCCGGTCAACGCCCGCCGCGACCTCATCCTCATCCTCGACTTCGGGTCGCAGTACACGCAGCTCATCGCGCGCCGCGTGCGCGAACAGAAGGTCTACTCCGAGATCCACCCGTTCAGCATTCCCATCTCCAAGATCCGCGAACTCGCGCCGCGCGGGATCATCCTCTCGGGCGGCCCCTCGTCGTCGTACGACGCAGGCGCGCCCCGCATCTCGACGGAGCTCTACGATCTGGGGATTCCGGTACTGGGCATTTGCTATGGCGTGCAGCTCACGGCGCTGTTGCTGGGCGGCCAGGTGGCGCCGGCCGAGCGCCGCGAATACGGCCGCGCGTCGCTCAAGGTCAGGGACGCGACGGGCCTCTTCCACGGTTTTTCGGCGGGCGAAGAGATCTCCGTGTGGATGAGCCACGGCGATCGCATCGAGAAGCTGCCCGACGGCTTCGCCGTCTCAGGCGAGAGCGCGAACTGCCCGGCCGCGGCCGTGGCGGCGCCCGCGCGCAAGTTCTGGGGCGTGCAGTTCCACCCCGAGGTCGCGCACACTCCCCGCGGCGGCGAGATCCTGGCGAACTTTCTCTTTCGCATCTGCGGGTGCGAGCCGACCTGGACTATGGCGAGCTTCGTCGACGACGCAGTGGCGGCCGTCAAGAAGGCCGTGGGCGAGCGCGGGCGCGCCGTGTGCGGCTTGTCGGGCGGCGTCGACTCGTCGGTGGCGGCGGCGCTCGTGCTGCGCGCCATGGACGAGCGCCTGACGTGCGTCTTCGTCGACACGGGGCTCCAGCGCGCGGGCGAGGCGGCCCAGGTCGAGTCGCTCTTTCGCGACGCCTTCAAGGCGGACCTGCGCGTCGTCGACGCGAGCGCCAGATTTCTCGGCAAGCTCGCGGGCGTCACCGAGCCCGAGCAGAAGCGGAAGATCATCGGCCGCGAGTTCATCGCCGTGTTCGAGGAAGAGGCCAAGAAGATCGCGGGGGCGGGGGGAGGCGTGGAGTTTCTCGTACAGGGCACGCTGTACCCCGACGTCATCGAGTCGGTCTCCCACAAGGGGCCCTCGGCGACCATCAAGTCGCACCACAACGTGGGCGGCCTGCCCGAGCGCATGGCGCTCAAGCTCATCGAGCCCCTCCGCGAGCTCTTCAAGGACGAGGTGCGCGAGCTCGGCGCCGCGCTCGAGCTGCCGCGACACGTGCTGTGGCGGCAGCCGTTCCCGGGCCCGGGCCTGGCCGTGCGCGTCGTCGGAGAGGTCACGCGCCCGCGTTGCGACATCCTGCGCGCCGCCGACGTCATCATTGAGGAAGAGATCCGCGCGGCCGGCCTCTACGAGTCCATTTGGCAGTCGTTCGGGGTCCTCTTGCCCGTGCAAACCGTCGGCGTCATGGGCGACGAGCGCACCTACGCCAACGTGCTCGCGCTGCGCGCCGTGCACTCGCGCGACGGAATGACGGCCGACTGGGTGCCGCTGCCGTACGATCTGCTCGCGACGATCTCGTCGCGCCTCGTCAACGAGGTCAAGGGGATCAACCGCGTGGTCTATGACATCTCGTCGAAGCCCCCGGCGACGATTGAGTGGGAGTAGGCGCGCGTTCGGCGCGCTCGCCCTCGGCGCGCTCGGCGGCTTCTTTCAGTCGAGCGCGGGCGCACGGCCCGGACCCGAGGCGGCGGCGCGGCCGGGCGCGTCGGCGCTCATCGAGCGGCGCGACGGCGTCGACGTCGACTGGGCCGCGGGCACCGTCACGGCGAGCGGCGGCGCGGCCGCGGATCTCCATATGCCGAGCGCCGAGGTGGCCCGCCCGGGCGCCGTCCGACGCGCCGAGAGTCGCGCTCGGGAACGCCTCGGGCGCGCCCTCGCGGAGCTGCCCCTCGGCGGCGCGCGCAAGCTCGGCGCCGCCGCCGTCGCGCTCGCCCAAG
>DASZFV010000397.1:0-4599 GCA_035939455.1 Polyangia bacterium | reverse complement strand
CGGCCACGGCGGCGGCGCCCGGGCTGCTCGCGGGCGCGACCGCCGCGACGTCGCGCGGGCGCGTGCAGCCGCCGCGCGCGAAGGCGAAGGGACGGGCCCCATGAGTGATCTCCTGCGCCGCGCGCTCGACGAAGACCTCTGCAAGGCGGCGCATGTGCTCGCGGTCGGCACGGGTGAGAGCCAGCTTCACGCGGCCGCCGAGCACATCGCGCACGCGCTCGCCGCGTCGTCGGTGAGCGTGTTGGCCGTGGTCGCCGATCCCGAGGCCGCTTACATCGTGGCCGATAGCGACGAGAGCGAGGTCGGGCGCATGCGCTTGCCGCTCGCGCAGTACCCGCACATCCTGCGCGCGCTCGAGACGGGCGAGGTGACGTTCACGGGCGGCGCCCGCGCGCAGCCGCCCTCCGAGCTCTCGGCGGTCTTCCCGCTCATCGTGGGGCGCAAGCCCGTGGGCGCGCTCATCGCCCGATTCCCGCGCGACGGGCAGGGGGACGAGCGACCGTCCGACGAGACCATCAGCTTGGGTCGGCTCGCGGCCTCGTTGCTGGGAATGATCCTGCGCGGCGCGAAGGCCCTCGAGCCTATCCGCGAGCGCACGCGCCGCATCACGCTGCAGGATTTCCACGAGGAGCGCCGGCTGCGGGCCATCGAGCGCTACCGCGCGTTCATCGACAGCGCGTCGGACGGCATCGTCGTCCTCGACGGCGAGGGACGCGTCCTCTACATGAACCGGGCCGCCGAGGAGGTCACGGGCTACGCGCGCGACGGCCTGGCCGGCCGCCCGCTCACGCAGATCGTCCCCGAGATCCACCGCGCGCGCCTCCAGGCCGAGATCGTCCACGCGACGCGCGCCGAGCCCGTCGACAACTTCGACCTCGAGATCGTGACGACGTCCGGCGATCGCCTCATGGTGTCCGTCGCCTCGATCGGCATCCTGTCCGAGCACGAGGCCGCGATCTTCTCGTTTCGCGACGTCACGCTCGCTCGCGAGCTCGAGCGCGAGCTGCGCCGCACAACGGAGTTCCTCGAGCGCATCCTGAACTCGACGGTCGACGGCATCATCGCGGCCGACATGCGCGGCACGATCCTCCTTTTCAACCAGGGCGCCGAACGCATCTGCGGCCACAGGGCCGGCGACGTCATCGGGAAGATGTCCGTGCGGCGGCTCTATCCGACGGGCGTCGCCGAGGAGGTCATGCGGCTCATTCGCTCGGCCGAGCACGGCGGCGGCGGCCGCCTCGAGCCCGTGCGCCGCGATCTCATCAGCATCGCGCGCGAGCGGATCCCGGTCTCGATCTCGGCCGCGCTCGTCTTCGACGACGAGGGGCGCGAGATCGCGACGGTCGGCATCTTCTCCGACCTGCGGGATCGCCTGCGCATGGAGGAGCGGCTCGCGACGGCGCAGGAGAAGCTCGCCGTGTCGGAGAAGCAGGCCGTGGCCGTCGAGCTCGCGGGCGCGGCCGCGCACGAGCTCAACCAGCCGCTGACGTCCGTCATGGGCTACGCACAGATGCTGCTGCGCAAGCTCGGCGCGGCCGACGCGCTCGTTCCCCACGTGCAGACCATCCTCGACGAGGCGGAGCGCATGGCCACGATCGTGCGCAAGCTCGGCAGCCTCACGCGCTACGAGACAAAGAGCTACGTCGGCGGCGCGCAGATCCTCGACATCGATCGGTCGGCACCCGACGGTGGCGGACGGCCCAAGTGACGGCGTATCGGGCGTTCGCCCGACCCGAAAACTTCCCGTCGCCGGCGAAAGCAGGTAAAACCATTCGACGATGAAGCCCGAGCAGATCACGGAGACGCTGGAGCAGGCCGCCGCGCAGCTCGGAATCCGCGTGCGCTACGAGACGATGACGGGAGACACGGCCGGGGGCGGGGGGCTCTGCAAGCTCAAGGGCGAATGGTGCATGATCGTCGATCGCAAGACGCCCTGGGCCGAGCGGGCCGCGCTGCTCGTCGAGGCGCTCGCCGGGTTCGACACCGACGGCGTCTTCCTGCCGCCGCAGCTGCGCGACGCCATTGCCACCAAGCGGACGCAGAAGTTCGGCGGCGCCCTCGAGACCGTCGCCGCGGGCGAGTGACTGACGGCCGACCGCCGGTTCGCCCGGAGATCGTCACCCCGGCCGACCCCGGCCGGTTCACTCCAGCCCGCGCAGACGTTCCGCGATGAACGGATCGCTGCTGATCGTGTCACGGAGCGCGTCGCGCAGTTGACTGCGCAGCGTGGCCGGCGCGTCCGCGCCGAGCTGGCGATCCAGCACGCGCTCGACGACGCGATCGAGCGCGGCCTTCGGGTCGAGCTTGCCGGCCTGAAGGTCAGCCGCGATGTCCGCCGTGAGCGGATCGGCGCCACCGGCGCGCGCCGCAGCCATCTCGGGCGCCGGACGACCGGCCGCGAGCGTCTGGGCAAAGCTTCGGTTCGCGCCTTCGGGCTTCTCGGCGCCGGTGGTCCCGCCCTTTCCCTTGACGACGTCGGGCGCCGAGGCGGCGTCAGGCGCGGCGCCCGGGACGCCAGCTTGCGAGCCAGGGCCAGTGACCTTCATCGCCAAAGCGCCCCCACCTTAGCACGTCAACTGCGGATGTTGGATACGGCCTCCTTGGCCGTGTCGTGCTCCGCGCGCAGCACGTTCGAAGCGGGGACCTCCGTTTGTCGCGGCCGCGTGCCGTCGATTGTGACACCGCCACCGGTGACGCGGCTGTCCAGGGTCCGAGGGGGATCGGGACTCAATGTGGTCTGGGACATGGGGACCTCCGCCCCGGTTCTCGGCCCCCGGTGGTCCAGGTTTCGCGCCGCAGGTCGCTTCGCGGTGTACAATCGATCCGTGGGGCTCTTTCGCGGCTTCCTGGCGCCGTTTCGCGGTGCGATCTACGTCGCGCGCGAGCGCATGTGGCGGCACCTCGTCGCCCCCATCCTCGTGAACTTGGCGCTCGGCGTCGGGACGCTCGTGGCCGCGTCGCGCTTTTGGCGGCAGGACCTCTCGGAGATGCTCGCCAAGTCTCCCGTCGTGGGATGGATCTTCGTGGGGGTCATGACCGTCCTGGGGGGAGTGATGCTGTTCATCCTTCTCCAGCCGCTCGTGAACGCGGTCTTTTGCGATCGCCTCGCCGAGGCTGTCGAGAAGCGCGTCCGGGGCAGCGCGCCGGCGGTCCCGCTCCTCGCCTCGGTGGGCCGAGCGCTCGCGCACGGCCTCCTCAAGCTGGTGCTGTACGGTCTGGCGCTGGGCGTCGGGCTCGCGCTCACGGCGCTCACGGGCGTCGGCAGCCTCGTGGGCGTGGCCTTGGGCGCGATCTTCCTGGCTTACGACGGCTTCGACTATCCGTTGGCGCGTCGAGGCGCGACCTTCGCGGGCAAGTGGGCCTATCTCGCGAAAAATCCGGGCCTGACACTCGGCTACGGCCTCGGCAGCTACGTGCTCTACCTCGTGCCGCTCGCCTTTTTGGTGGCGCCCCCCTTCGCCGCGGTGGGCGCAACCCTCGCGTTTCTGGAAACCGACGCGAAGAAGACGGCGCGGCGAACCATTGCCACTCCCGACGGTCCGCCAGGCGGCCCAGCAAAAGACGACCGGGAGATGTCCGACGGAGTCCTAGGAAGCACACCATCGAGAAGTACACAATCCGGTTGACATTTCAGCCAGTTAGGTCAGATAAATAGCTTCCAAACGGCGGGCCCGCCCGCCCAAAGGACACGGGGTTCACTCGCATTGAAGAAACCCATCCTGTTCGGAAAGTACTACCTCCTCGAACGGATCAACGTCGGGGGTATGGCCGAGGTCTTCAAGGCGAAGACCTTCGGCGTCGAGGGCTTCGAGCGGCTGCTCGCCGTCAAGCGCATCCTGCCCAACATCGCCGAGGACGAAGAGTTCATCGCGATGTTCATCGACGAGGCGAAGATCGCCGTGCAGCTCCAGCACGCGAACATCGCCCAGATCTTCGACCTCGGTAAGGTCGACGACAGCTACTTCATCGCGCTCGAGCACGTCCACGGCAAGGACCTGCGCTCGATCTTCGACCGCCTGCGCGGCAAAGGCGAGGTCATGCCTATCCAGCAGGCTTGCCACGTCATCATGCAGGTCTGCGAGGGCCTCGACTACGCGCACAACAAGCGCGACGCGCAGGGCCGCGAGCTGCACCTCGTCCACCGCGACATCTCGCCCCAGAACGTCCTCATCGGGTACGAGGGCGAGGTCAAGCTCATCGACTTCGGGATCGCCAAGGCCGCGGGCAAGGCGTCGAAGACGCAGGCCGGCATCCTCAAGGGCAAGTTCGGTTACATGTCGCCCGAGCAGGTGCGCGGGCTGCCCATCGATCGACGCAGCGACATCTTCTCGATGGGCATCGTCATGTACGAGCTGCTGACGAACGAGCGTCTGTTCGTGGGCGAGAGCGATTTCTCGACGCTCGAGAAGGTCCGCAACGTCGAGATCCTCCCGCCGTCGACCTACAACCGGAAGATCCCCGACGAGCTCGAGCGCATCGTGCTCAAGGCGCTCGCGAAAGACGTCGACGATCGCTACCAGAATGCGATCGACCTCCACGACGAGCTGCAGGCGTTCGTCTACACGGCGGGCGAGTTCTACTCGCGCAAGGACCTCGCCG
>DASZFV010000396.1:0-4647 GCA_035939455.1 Polyangia bacterium | reverse complement strand
TCCTGCCGATGGAGATCTTGAACAAGTACGACATCGTCACCGACCCGGACGGCTGGGCCATGGCGGGCCACAGCTCGGGCGGCATCGCCTCTATCATCGCCGGATGGTTCTACTCGGACCGCTGGCACAAAATGCTGACGGCGAGCCCGAGCTTTCCGAACGCGGGCGGCAAATTCCCGGACATGTTCAACACCGCGCCCGCCAAGCCTCTCCGCATTTATCATGTTTCCGGCACGATGGACCTCGGCGGCTTTCGGGCCGCAAACGACAAAGCGGCGATGATCCTGCAGGGGCTCCACTACCACGACCGCTACGGCCAGACTGAAGACGTGCACTACCCGCCGCACGCTGCGATGCAGGACTTCCCGAACGCGCTGCGCTGGCTCTGGCGCGGCTATCACACGCCGCCTTAACAAGGGTGTGTTCCTGCGCGCGTGCCGGGCGCCGTGCGCCGGGTTAGGTTGGCCGCCCATGGACATCGCCGAGCGCTCGCGCGCCGCCCTCGATTGGCCCGCCCTCCTCACGGAGTTGGGCTCGCGCGCGCAGTCCGAGGCGGGCCGCGCGGCCTGCCTGGCGCTCCGCCTTCATGACGACGCCGACGAGGCGCGGCGGCACATGGCGGCCGTCGAGGAGCTCGCGGCGATCTTGCGGCGGGGTGAGGGGCTACCCGCGCTGAACGTCCCCGAGGTCGGGGAGCTCCTCGCGGCAGCCGAGAAGGGCCTCGTGCTCGGTCCCGATGAGGTCCGGCCTGTCGCCGACCTGTGCGCCGTGGCCGCGGGCGTGCGCCGCTTCGTCGACGAGGCGGCGGGCCGCGGCCGCGCGCCCACGCCCGAGCTCGACGCGCGCGTCGCCGCCGTCGACGCGCAACCGGAGCTCGCGCGAGTGCTCGGCGAGACCTTCGACGCCCAGGGCGAGATCCGCGATGCCGTCTCGCCCGTGCTCGCGCGGCTGCGCCGCGAGCGCTCACAGCTGTCCGAGGGCGCGCGCATCGCCATCGAGGCGCTCATGCGTTCGTCGGAGCTCGCGCCCTTCTTGCAAGACCGATACGTCACCGTGCGCGAGGAGCGGTACGTGCTGCCCATCAAAGCGAGCGCGAAGTCCATGGGGCTCGGCATCGTGCACGACACGTCCCGCACGGGCGAGACCGTCTACGTCGAGCCCATGCCCCTCGTCGCCGCGAACAACCGCCTCAAGATCGCCGAGCTCGAGATCCGCGCAGAGTCGCGGCGCATCCTCGAGGAACTCACGGCGCGCGTCGCAGCGACGGCCCCGTCATTGCGCGCGACAGCCGAGGCGCTCGTCGCCATCGACGTCCTCGCCGCGGCCGCCCGCCTGGGCGTCGCGTACGGCGGCGTCGCCATCGCGCTCGTCGAGGAGCCGCTCGTCGAGCTGCGCCGCGCCCGCCACCCTCTGCTCGCGTTGCGCGCGGCGCGCGAGGGCTTCGCGCTCGTCGCCAACGACGTCGCGCTCGGGGGCAACGTGCCTTCGCGCCTTCTCGTCGTGAGCGGGCCGAACGCGGGCGGCAAGACGGTGCTGCTCAAGACGGTGGCGCTCGCCGCCTTGCTGGCGCGCGCGGGGCTGCTCGTGCCCGCAGACCCGGGCAGCCGCGTGGGCTTCTTCGCCGCGGTGCTCGCCGACATCGGCGACCAGCAGTCCGTCGCCGGCGATCTCTCCACGTTCTCGGGACATCTGGCGCACATCTCCGAGATCTTGCGGCGCGAGGGCGGCCCGGCGCTCGTCCTGCTCGACGAGCTCATGGCGGGCACGAATCCCGAGCAAGGCGCCGCGCTCGCGCGCGCGACGGCGGAGGCCCTCGCCGACGGGCCGGGCCTCGGCGTCCTCACGACCCACTACGACAGCCTCAAGGCGCTGGCCGACGCCGACGCCCGCTTCGTCAACGCCGGCATGGAGTACGACGTCGCGAGCCTGCGGCCGACCTTCCGGCTCGTGCTCGGCACGCCGGGCCGCTCGTTCGCGCTCGACATTGCGACGCGCATGGGCCTGCCGCCCGCGCTCGTCGAGCGGGCGCGCGCCCTCGCGGGCGCCGTGAGCGTCGGCCTCGAGACCACGATCGCGGGGCTCGAGGCGCGCGAGGCTGAGGTCGCCACCGAGGCGCGTCGTCTCGCGGACGCGCGCGCGACGCTGGCCGCCGCCGAGGAGAGCCAGCGCGCCGCGACGGCGGCGCTCGAGCGACGCGAGCGCGAGCTCGGCCGCCACTCGGCGGAAGCGGTCGAGGCCTCCGTGCGCGAGGCCCGCGAGGCCCTGCGCGCCATCGTGCGCGACGCGCAGCGCGCCGGGACGTCACGCGCCGCCGAAGAGGGGCGCGTCGCGCTCGCGGACGTGGAGGCGGCCGCGCTGGCTCGCTGGCCCCGGCAACCGGCTCCGGCCGCTCCCGAGCGGCCGGCCTCCCTGGCCGTGGGCGCCCGCGTCTTCGTCCCTTCCATGGGCGCTGAGGGCGTCGTCACGCGCGCCGCCGACGAGCGCGGGCGCGTCAAGGTTCAGGTCGGCGCCCTGAGCGTCGAGATCGGCGCCGCCGCGCTCGCCCGTGGAAAGGCGGGCGCAAAAGCGGCGCGCGCCGTGGCGCCCGCGGGCGGCGTACGTGGCGGCGCGCCCGACGAGCTCTCGATCGTCCTTCAGAACGCCACCAACACGCTCGACCTCCGCGGCCAGCGCGCCGACGAGGCGCTCGCCACCGTCGATGGCTTCCTCGATCGCGCGGCCCTCGAAGGCACTTCGCCCGTGATCGTCGTGCACGGCCACGGCACGGGCGCCCTGCGCAAGGAGGTCCGCGCCTACCTCGCGCGCTCGCCCTACGTCGCGCGCTGGGCGCCCGGCGAGCCGCGCCAAGGCGGTGACGGCGTGAGCGTCGTCGAGCTGCGATAGGCCGAGCGACGTCCCGTCAGAACTTCGACGTGACGGCCATGAAGGTCATCTTGTCGTTGGTCTCGCGCAGCCGCCCCGAAAGCGTGCGCACGAACGACCACAGCAGATCGTAGGCCAGATCGCGGTCGACGAAGAGGAGGTCCTCGAGATCCTCCTTGCGGATGACGAAGAGGCGGCAGGCCTCGTGCGCGCGCGCGTCGGCGCTGCGCGGAAAATCGTCGATGAGGGCCATCTCGCCGAAGTGCGTGCCGGTGCGCAGGACCGCCAACGCCTCCTCGCCCATGCCCGGGACGGTGCGGCTGATGCGCACGGCCCCGCTGATGATGAGGTAGACCTTGTCGCCCACGGCGCCCTCTTTGAAGATGAGCGCGCCCTCGGCGTAGTCCTCCTCGAGCCCGAGCGTCGCGATGCGCCGCAGGTACGTCGGCTGCAGCGCCGAGAAGAGGCCGATCTTCGAAAGCAGCTCGATGGCGTGCTCTGGGGCCACGGAGCTCTGCGCGATGGGGCCTGACGGGCCCTCCTTCGGAGCCGAGGGCGCGCCGGCGGGGCTCGGCAGGCGCACGCCCTCCCCGAGCCCCTCGCCCAGATCGAAGTCCGCCTCGTTCATGGGCGACATTATGCGCACGCGGCGCCCCTAATGGGCCAGGAATCGCTCGGCGTCGATGGCGGCCATGCAGCCGGTCCCCGCGGCCGTGACGGCCTGCCGGTATACGTGATCGGCGACATCGCCGCAGGCGAAGACGCCCGGGATCTTCGTGGCCGTCGAGCCCGGCTTGACGATCAGATAGCCGGCCGGGTCCATGTCCAGCTGACCACGGAAGAGCTTCGAGTTCGGCTCGTGGCCGATGGCGACGAAGATGCCGCCGATGGGCATCTCGCTGACGACGTCCGTGCGCGTGTCGCGCAGGCGCACGCCCGTGACGCCCGGCTTGGGCAGGTCGCCCAGGATCTCTTCGATGACGGCGTTCGTGAGGAACGCGATCTTCGGGTTGCGCCGGGCGCGCTCGAGCATGATCTTCGACGCACGGAACTCGTCGCGCCGGTGGACGATCGTCACCTTCGGCGCGAAGCGCGTGAGGAACGTCGCCTCCTCCATCGCGGTGTCGCCGCCGCCCACGACGACGAGCTCGCGGCCGCGGAAGAGCGCGCCGTCGCAGGTCGCGCAGGCCGACAGGCCGTAGTTCTGGAACTTCTGCTCCGACGGAATGCCGAGCCATTTCGCCGATGCGCCCGTCGCGATGATGATCGTGTCGGCGTCGAGCTCGCCCTCGGTCGACGTGACGTGAAACGGCCGGCGCGACAGATCGACGGCCGTGACGTCGGCCGTGACGATCTTCGTGCCGAAGCGCGCGCCCTGCGCCTTCAACAGCTCCATGAGCTCGGGGCCCTGCACGCCGTGCGGGAAGCCCGGGTAGTTCTCGACCTCCGTCGTGATCATGAGCTGCCCGCCCGGCAGCGTGATGGGCTCGATCGTCGCGCCGCCGCCCTCGAACAGCACGGGCTCGAGGTTGGCGCGTCCGGCGTAGATGGCGGCCGTGTAGCCAGCCGGGCCGGAGCCGATGATGACGACCTTGGTTTGCTGGGGCAGGGCCATGTCTTGTTTTATCCTTTTCTATTGGATGCCGATCGGGGATTTGGTTTCACCCCGCGTCCCCCATTCAGGACGCGCGTCCACATGCCGCTGCGCCCGCCGCTCTTCTCGAGGAGGCGCACGGCGCCAATCTCCACGCCGCGCTCGATACCCTTGACCATGTCGTAGATCGT
>DASZFV010000395.1:0-10119 GCA_035939455.1 Polyangia bacterium | reverse complement strand
GGGTGCCAACGGCTATCGGCGCTTTCGGCCACGAATTTGAGGAGGGGCGCCGCGCCGAGTCATCGCGCGTTCCGGCAACGCCCCGTGCACCAGAAAAGGCCCCAGCCCGCCTTGCCGCGCCCCCGCTCCGACGGTATTTTGCCGGCCGTGCGCACCCTCGCGCCGGCCGGGATCATCCTCGGCATCGGCATCGCCTCCCTCGCCTGCCGGGCCAAGGATCCCGCGATCTCGGCGCCGTTCACCGACGGCTTCGACCGCGCCGAGCTGGGCGCGGGGTGGAACGCCACCAGTCCCCAGTACCACCTCGCCGAGGGCCGGCTGAGCGTCCAGGACGCCTATAATCATCCGGCCTGGCTGCGCCAGCGCCTGCCGCGCGATGCCGTCATCGACGTCGACGTCATGTCGAAGAGCGCCGCGGGCGACATCAAGATCGAGCTCTACGGCGACGGCGAGTCGTTCGACCACGACCGCGGCGCCTACACGTCGACCGGCTACGTGCTGATCTTCGGCGGATGGCACAACAGCCTCTCGGTCTTGTGCCGCATCAACGAGCACGACGACGGCCGCAAGGCCGAGCGCGCCGACGCGCGCGTCCAGCCCGGCCGAACGTATCACTGGACGGTGACGAGGCGTGGGGGCACGATCGACTGGAAGATCGATGGCCAGCCCTTTCTCACGTGGACCGACCCGGAGCCGCTCGCGGGCACGGGGCACGAGTACCTGGGCGTCAACGACTGGGAGAGCGACGTGAGCTTCGACAACCTTCGAATCAAGCCCGCCTCCTGAAGCGCGCGCGAGCCTCTGACCATGGACGAACCTCCGCCGGCCCCGGCCTTCGACCTCGCGCACGCCCTCGCCGGGGTCGCGGGCCGCAAGTCCGTGCTCATCTACACGCACGACAACCCCGACCCCGACTCGCTCGCGGCGGCCATGAGCCTCGGGCGGCTCCTCGAGCACGAGCTCGCCGCGCGCGTCACGCTGACCCACGGCGGGATCGTGGGCCGCGCCCAGAACCGCGCCATGGTCGAGACGCTGAAGCTGACCCTCGTGCCCGCGGAGCGCATCGAGCCCGACCAGTTCGACGCCATCGCGCTCGTCGACAGCCAGCCCGAGACGGGCAACAACTCGCTGCCGCCGGAGCACCGCATCGACATCGTGATCGACCACCACCCTCCGCGCGCCGGCAGCGCCCGGGCGCCCTGGTGCGACATCCGGCCCGACCGGGGCGCGACGTCGACAATCATCTTCGAGTACCTGAGCGAGCGTCACGTGCCGCTCGACGCCGCGCTCGCGACGGCGATGTTCTTCGCGCTGCGCACCGAGACGCGTGATCTCGGGCGCGAGTCGACCGAGGCGGAGCGCCGCGCCTACCTCGAGCTCGTGCCGCTCGTCGACCACACGCTGCTCTATCGGATGACGCACCCCAAGGTGCCGCGCGAGCACTTCGCAGCGCTCGACCGGGCGCTGCGCTCGGCGCAGGTCTTCGGCGAGCTCGTCGCCGTCAATCTCGGCATGCTCGGCTACCCGGACCTCGTCGCCGAGATCGCCGATTTGCTGCTGTCGTACGAGGGGGCCCGCTACGTGCTCTGCATCGGCCAGTACGACGGGAGCGCCTACCTGTCGTTGCGCACGGAGGCCACCGACGCCCGCGCCGGCAGCGTCATGCGTCAGGTCGTCGCCACCGACGGCGCCGCCGGCGGCCACGGCACGATGGCGGGCGCGCGGCTCTTCGCGCCCATCCTCTCCGACCAGGAGTTGCAGCGGACGTTCCTCACGATGGTCGGGCGGCTCCGCGGCGTGCTCGGACACGAGGCGGCGCCGGGGACGCCCCTCTTGCGAGCGCAGGGGCCGCGCAACGCCAAGACCCTCAGCGGTCGCCCGCGCGTGCCCCCGGGCCGCTGACGACGGCCTCGGGCAGTCGACAATTGACCTGCGCGGCGGGCCGCGCCATTGTGCGACCTCGTCGGGGGGATGACATGGAAGAGGCGTTTCGCGTGCTCAGGATCGCGGCGGCGGCGGTCGTCGGCGTCCTCGTTCTCGGGACGTCGGACGCGTCCCTCGCGAAGGAAAAGAGCAAGGGCTCCGCGGGCGCGGCGACTCCGTCGGCGAAGGGAGACACGACGAAGGAAGGGCCGCCGCCCGGCGAGACCGTCAATGCCTGCGGTTGCTATCACGACGCCAAGGGCGCATGCGTGTGCACCGACAAAAAGGGCAAGTGCGAGTGCCCGGGCGAGTGCGAGCCGGTCGGGTGCGCCGCGAAGCGCGACAAGGAGATGGAGCGCGAGATGGCGGCGGAGATCAAGCGCGCTCAAGCAGACGAGAAGAAGCGGGCCGAGGCGCAAGAGGCGCAAGAGAGCGGCGCGACCGGCGCCGCCGATGCGGGCGAGTCGCCCGCCGCCGGAGCCGCGAAACCCGCCAAGTCGCCGCGGAAGGCAGCGGCCGGAAAACCCGGCAACAAGCCCGAGACCAAATAGGTCGCAGTCAGCCGAGGCCGACGGCACCGTGTCCGAGCGCCGCCACGGAGCCTGATGCCCCCCCGGGTTGCAGACCGGACTCGCCGGCGCGCTCGCGCCCGATCGCGAGGTAGATCACGATAGCCATGACGAGCAACGCCCCCGTACAGGCCAGCCATATGCGCATGCGGATCCTCGATCGAACGTTGTTCAGCCTGCGCGCCCGCCGGCGGATCCGGTGACGACCGGTGGCGCGACGACGCTCGGAGGACGATTGCAGCCACTCCGAGGACACGTCGACGAGGGGGTCTTTCCCGTTGAAGTCCAAGGGAACCCCGGCAGGTTACCGACAAAAGGGGTTCTGTGCCAGCGGGTCGACGGTTCTGTGACACCCCGGTGAAAAGCTCAAAACACCGCGGGGTTCGCGGGCACGGAGCGCCGCTCAGTGAACGTTCAAGATGACGACCAACCCCCAGACCATCAAGGAGATGATCGAGGCGGAGACCAGCGCGACGATCGTGCGCCGGCGGTCACCCGCATCTTGAACGATCATCGCCGACATGTTCGCCCTGCTCTCAATGGCTCTCATCACCACATCGGCGCGCGGCGCGTTGCCTTGAATGGATTCGGTGTGCATCACTCAGGTCTCTCGCGGCCGGCATCGTAAGACCGCCCTTTGCCGTCCGCAACCCTGCGTCGATCCCTAAGGTGATTTTTTTCGGTGGGCGGCCTGATCGCGATCGAGTCGCGCCAGGATGGCCGCGTACATGTTGTCGACCTTCTCGTGCATGTGGGCGATCTGCAGCTCCGCCTTGACGTTGACCTCGTACTCGATGTCGTTGCGCACCCGATCGCGCGCCACCTGGCGGTTCTGGCTGAGCAGCACGAACACCGAGAGGATGATGGCCTCGAGCGACACGGCCATGGTGAGCAGACCGAACGGAAACTCGTCCCAACCTCCGACGCGCGAGCGCGCGAACGGGCCGACGTTGAGCCCGATCCACACCGCGAAGATCACGAGGTGGATGAAGAGAAAGGGGATGCTGCCGCTGAACTCCGAGATCCAGTCGGCGACGCGCATCACGGTCGTGCGCTTGTCCTCGGTCTCGACGTTCGGGTTGCGCGAGGCCGTGTGCCGCAGCAGCCGCACCGTCGTGCGTAGGCGCTCACCGGCGGCGGCGAGCAGGCTCATGGCGGCGGCCGCGCTCACGCCGATGAGATCCTCGAGGTCGCCCCGATCGATGACGAGCGCCTCGAGATCCTCCTTGACGATGGCGGCCGTCGTGCGGGCGCCGCCGTCGAGGAGGGAGATCTCGCCGAAGAACTGCCCCGCGCCGACCGTCTCGAGTGTGATGTGCTCGCCCGTGTCGTTCTTGAAGAACAGCTCTACGACGCCGGACCGCACGACGTAGAGCGAGCCGCCCGGGTCGCCGTGCGCGAACATCTGTGTGCCGGCCCTTACGCGCTCGACGTCGATGCGCGCCGCGAGGCGGGCCCGATCGTCGGGCGACAGGTGATGGAAGAGCGGAACCTCGGCCAGGATGTCGACGTCCGTGGGCAAGGCGCCAATATACAGGCGCCGTCCCGACGTGGGGCGAGCCCTTCAGCGCTTGACCTGGCACGAGCCGCCGTGGACGGCGTGCCAGTTCTGGTGATAGTCCTCGGCGCGGTAGAAGGGCGGCGCGGGCTGAACCGTCGTCGTGATCTTCTCCCCCTTGAAGCGCGGCGCGCGCGCGAGGTCGGCGATGAAGGCCTTCGCCTCGCGGAGCTGCGCGTCGGAGCTCGTAAAGATCGCGGAGCGATAGTTCGACCCGACGTCGGGGCCTTGTCGGTCGGGCGTCGTCGGATCGTGGTTGTCGAAGAACACCTTGAGCAGCTCCCGGTACGAGACCCGGGCAAGATCGAACGTGACCTTGACCGTCTCGGCGTGTCCCGTCGTGTGCGACGACACCTGCTCGTAGGTCGGATTGGCGACCGTTCCCCCCTGATATCCCGACTCGGCGTCCATGACGCCGGGGATCTGCTCGAAGACGTCCTCGACGCCCCAGAAGCAGCCGCCCGCAAAGTAGGCGATCTCGGACTTGACCGGCAGCGACTCGGGCGGCAGCGGCGTCCCGTCGGGGATGAACCTCAGCGCCGCCGCGTTCATGCAGTAGCGCTTGCCCGTGGGCGGCGGGCCGTCGTCGAAGACGTGACCGAGGTGCGCGCCCGAGCGCGCGTCGAGGACCTCGGTGCGGTCCATGCCGAGCGTCGAGTCGGCCCGCTCGATGACGTGGTCGCGCGCGAAGGGCTCGAAGAACGACGGCCAGCCCGTGCCCGAGTCGAACTTCCGCGTCGACAGAAAGAGCGGCAGCCCGCCCACGACCGACACGTAGGTGCCGGCGGCGTGGTTCTTGTGCATGGGGTTGCTGAACGGCCGCTCGGTGTCCGCGTGCAACGTGACGCGCTCCTGCTCGGGCGTGAGCGTCCTCGCGATCTCGGCGATGCGAGCCGGCGGCAGCGGCGTGAGGTCATAGCCGGCGCTCGAGTAGATCGGAAAGCCGGGCGGGTGCGAACGCGGCGGCGCCGGCCGCTTGCCGCCGCCGTGCGCGACCCAGGCGGCCAGGCCCACAACCGAGAGGACGGGGATCCAGATCAACGTCTTCATGCCGTGAAATACGCCGGGGCGCGGCCGAGGGTTACGCGCAGGGCGCCGACACCAAAGCTTACACCCTTACGCGCGCTGGTTGCGGAACCGGGCGACTTGCGTGGCCTCGGGGTTGACGCGCACGCTGCCGGCGTCGGCGTCGACGACGAGCAGATCGCCGGGGTGAACCCAGGCGAAGATGCCGGCGACAGCGGCCATGAGCGGCACGCCCGCGGCGCGCGCGAGCGCCGCGACGGCGCCGTCTTCGCAGAGCGGGCCGTCGATGACGACGGCCGAGACGCCGCGCGAGAGCGCGTGCGCCGCCGAGAGCACGCCCAGGCGCTCGGAGATGAGGATGTCGCCGGGGCGCACGAGCGTCTGGCCGGAGGTCGCTGCGTGGACGATCACGCACAGATCTTCGATCTCGGCAGCGCGTTCCGTCATGACGGCGCAGGTCGCCTCGTCGCCTGCGGCGGCGGCGAAGGCGACGCGCGCGTACTCGCGCGCGAGCTCCGACATGCTCTTGAGCGGCGCGGCATCCGCGGCGGCCGCCACGAGCCGCTCGCGAAAGCGGCGATCGTCGAGGATCAGCGCGAGGCTCGCCAGCTCGCGTGCGGCCGCGCCCGACGCGCCCTGCGCGCGTTTGCGAACGTCGGTCTCGAGCCGCTCGAGGGCGGCGTCGACGCTGACGCCCGAGCCGACGGACGGCGCCGTGCGCGCGAGCGCCGCGAGCGTCGGCAGCAGCGCCGCCCGCCCCATGGCGGCGCCCGCGGACAGCGACGTCCCGGGCAGGCGCACGCTGGCGCGGCCGGCCTCGCGCGCGGCGCGCTCGCGCTCGTCGGCGCGCTCGAGGGCGTGGCTGATGACGGCGGCGAGGGCCGTCGCGAGGACGACCTCCTCGCCCGTGAACTCGCGATCGGGCCCGCGCTGGAGCACGAGCACGGCGGCGGCGGCGCCCGCGCGCACGACCGGCACGGCCAACATCGCCGGGAAGCGCTCCTCGCCCAGGCCCGGGATGTACTTGAAGTGCTCGTCGCGATCGGCGACGGCGACCGAGACCGGCAGGAGCTTCTCGGCGACGAAGCCCGTGATGCCCTCGCCCTGGCGCAGCTGCACGCGGCCCACGGACTCGGCGGGGAAGCCGATGTTGCCGCGCATCGTGAACACCTCGCCCTCGGCCTCGCGCACGTAGACGCTCACGACGTCCGCCGCCGCGATGGCGGCGACGTCGGCGCACATGCGCGCGAGCACCTCCGCGAGCGGCCGCGGCTGGCCCGCGGCCTCGATCAAACGAAAGATACCGTCGAGGCTGCGATCGGCGCGCTCGTGTACGAAGACCGAACGGTTGCGATCGTCGGCGGCCAGCATCGCCTCCGATTGTGGGGTCGCTCCTGTTTCCGGTGGGTTTCGGCCGCGTAAAATGCCAGCGTCGGGTGCGACGTCAGCCTTGCGTGCCCAGGGATGGCGGCCTCGCCTCATTGCTGCGTCTGGGTCGGCCCGTCGGCGGCGGGCTCGGGCGCCGACGTCGCGCCCGACATCGAGTGCCGCGCCTCGCTGCACACGAGCGCGACCTCGTCGACGACGTGCGTGAGCAGGTCGTGAATCGACGACGCCAGGAGATCGTGCTTGCGCTCGCCGAGCCACGCGTCTAGCGCCGCGAGCCGCGCGAGCGGGGCGCCGCCGATGGCGGCGAGCTCGGCCGGCCAGATGCGGCGCATGAGTCCGACCGCCGAGCGAACGCAGTAGCGTAGCGAGCGCGGGAAGCGCTCCTCGAAGAGCAGGAACTCGACGGCGTCGAGGCCCGTGACGCGCCCCTTGTGGACGCGCACGAAGGCCTCGAACCCCGAGCAGGTGCGCAGGAGCGACAACCACAGCGCCGTCTGCACGATCTGATGCTTGCCGGCCTCGTCCCCGGCCGGCTGGTGGTTATCCGCGCCGTCCTCGAGGAGGTAGTGGTGCATGTCGAGGATGCGCGCCGTCTGGCCGATGCGCTCGAGCAGGACGCCCAGCCACAGGATGTCCATGGGCGTGTCGTGCAACATCGTGCTGCGCACGAGCCCCAGGCTGAGCTGGGTCTGGCGCCGGATCTGCCGGTAGATCTCGTCGCGGTCGAGGACGTATTGCTTCTGTGCCTCCTCGCTCACGAACCACAGGTAGAGCTCGTTCGTGGCCTGCCAGATGTCGAGGCTCAACACCTCGCGGATCGAGCGGGCGCTCTCGCGCGCGCCCCAGATCGAACTGCGAATCGAGACGGCGTTCTCGGGCGCCCACGTCATGTAGCGCTGCACGGAGTCGCCCATACCGGTCGACTTGTCGCCGAAGCGCTCGCGGAAGTCGGGGTACTGGCCCGACACCGTGACGACGGGCCTCCAGACCGCCTGCGTCGGCATCTCGGCGTCGAAGGCCAGCGCGCGCGTCACCTGGAGCAGGCGCGCCGTGCTCTCGGCCCGATCGAGGTAGCGCCCGACCCAGAAGCAGTGATCAGCGACGCGAGAGATCATGACGCGACCGACAGGCCCGGCTGCGAGAACTGCACCCACGTGTCCTTCGACCCGCCGCCCTGGCTGGAGTTCACGACGTACGAGCCCTCTCGCAGCGCGACGCGCGTGAGCCCGCCCGGCAGCACCCAGCGGTTCGGCCCCCCGCTCGATCGACTCGCGAGCACGAACGGCCGCAGGTCCACGCGGCGCGGCTCGAGGCGGCGGTGCTCGGGGACCCACGTTGGACAGGTCGACAGCTCGACCCGGTGCTGGGCGATATACTTGCGTGGCTCGGCGAGCACGAGCTCGCGGAACTTCTCGCGCTCGGCCGCCGTCGACTGCGGGCCCATGAGCATGCCGTAGCCGCCGGCCTCGTCGACGGCCTTGACGACCAGCTCGCCCAGGTGCTCGACGACGTACATGCGATCGTCGCGGCGTGCGCACACGAAGGTCGGCACTTGCTCGAGGATGGGGTCCTCTTTGAGGAAGAATCGGATGAGGTCGGGCACGAACGGATAGATGGCCTTGTCGTCGGCGACGCCATTGCCCGGCGCGTTCGCGAGCGCGACGCGGCCCTTCGCCCACGAGCGCATGAGGCCGGGCACGCCCAGCAAGCTGTCGGGGCGGAAGAACTCGGGATCGATGTACGCGTCATCCGTGCGGCGGTAGATGACGTGCACGCGGCGCGGCCCCATCGTCGTGCGCACAAAGACGTCGTCGCCGTCGACGACGAGATCGCTCGCCTCGACGAGCTCGAGGCCCATCGAGCGCGCGAGGAAGCTGTGCTCGAAGTAGGCCGAGTTGAACGGGCCCGGCGTGAGCACGACCACCGTCGACTCGTCGGGATCGACGGGCGAGACCGAGCGCAGCGCCTCGGCGAGCTGCGAGGGGTAATCGTCGACGCGGCGCACGCCGCCCGACTCCATGGCGTGCTGGAAGACGCGCTTCGTGACCTGGCGATTCTCGAGCACGTACGAGACGCCAGAGGGCGTGCGCAGGTTGTCCTCGAGGACGCGCAGCGTGCCGGCCGGATCGCGGATGAGATCGACGCCCGCGATGTGGATGCGCACGCCGCCCGCGGGGCGCACGCCGCGCAGGCGCGGCACGAAGCTCTTCGACTTGTGGACCATCTCGCCCGGCACGACGCCCTCGCGCATCGTCCGCTGAGCGCCATAGACGTCGTCGAGAAAAAGCTCGAGCGCCGTGAGCCGCTGGACGAGGCCCCGCTCGACGCGCGCCCACTCCCCGGCGCCCATGACGCGCGGAACGAGGCAGACGGGCATGACCTTCTCCGTGCCGCGCTGGTCCGAATACACGGAGAAGGTGACGCCTTGCTGCACGAGGGAGAGCTCGGCGAGCGACTGGCAGCGCTGGAAGGCCTCGGGGGTGAGGCCCTCCAGCATCTCGGTCGCGACGCGGGCGTGCGGCCGCGGCGCGCCCGCGGCGTCGACGAGCTCGTCGTACGCACCGGGCAGAGCGGCGTAACCCTTCAACAACGCCGAACCGTCGAGCTCGGACACCACCGAAGGAATCTATCGTCTAAGCCCTCGAGTCGGCTACAGTCGTGGTGTGCGTTACGCAAGAATGACCCCGCCGAAACGGGGCGGTTACGCGCGGCGCTCTAT
Organism: Polyangia bacterium; assembly: GCA_035939455.1. Classification (GTDB taxonomy): domain Bacteria; phylum Myxococcota_A; class Polyangia; order Fen-1088; family Fen-1088; genus DASZFV01. The sequence continues at coordinate 935 of DASZFV010000395.1, read as the reverse complement.
GGTGGCCGACGTCGTGGATGACGCATCAGGCACCGCCTTTTCCTGATGCCCGGCACGACGCTGCGAGCCTCCGCGCCGCCTGACGCGACGTCGACCGCTTCGTCGGCGCTCTCCGCCTCGCCGCCGACCGCGTCGCTGCGGGCCTACGCGACGCGCGCGACGCCTTTCGACGAGCTCGCCGACGAGCACGGGGCGATCCGGGCGCCCTGGCACGCCTTCGCGGCGCGCTTCGATGCGCTCGGACCGGGCGAGCTCGCGCGGCGCTGGGCCGAGGCGCGCCACCTCATCCACGACAACGGCGTGAGCTTCAATGTCTACGGCGACGCGAAAGGCATGGAGCGGCCCTGGCCGCTCGGCCCCATGCCGGTCATCGTGGGTCCCGACGAGTTCGCCGGCGTCTCGAAGGGGCTCGCGCAACGCGCCCGCGTGTACGACGCCCTGCTCGCTGACATCTACGGGCCGCAGCGCCTGCTCGACGAGGGCGTCCTGCCCGCGGAGCTCGTGCTCGGACACCCCGGCTTCCTACGGCCTTGCCGCGGCGTCACGCCGCCGGGCGGCCGCTTCCTGCACCTCTACGCGGCCGATCTCGTGCGGCAGAGCTCGGGCGCCTGGAACGTCCTCGTCGATCGCACGCAGGCGCCCTCGGGCGCGGGCTACGCGCTCGAGAACCGCATCATCGTGTCGCGTCTCCTGCCCGACGAGTTTCGCGAGTGCCACGTCGAGCGCCTCGCGCCGTACTTCCAGCAGGTTCGGCGCGCGCTCGCCGCGCTTGCGCCGCACGCCAAGGACAACCCGCGCGTCGTGCTCCTCTCGCCGGGGCCCTACAACGCCACCTACTTCGAGCAATCCTTCCTCGCGCAGTACCTCGGCTACATGCTCGTCGAGGGCGCCGACCTCACGGTGCGCGACGGCTGCGTCTACCTCAAGACGCTGGG
>DASZFV010000394.1:0-7347 GCA_035939455.1 Polyangia bacterium | reverse complement strand
CAAAACTAAGCACGGGCGGGCGCCAAAGGAAGCAAAAAGAAGGCGGGTCGCGTCACCCGGATATCGCGACAAATAAACACGCCGGTGTCGTGAAATGCCCGCCGCCGCGAGCATTTTAGGAGAGTATTTCCATCATGCGCGCTCAGCTCGACCGCATCGTCGTGATTCTGGTCTGTCTGGTGTTCGGCGTCGTTGGCGTCTCCTCGCGCGCGGCGGCCGCCGACAAGAAGAAGGCGTGGCCGACCAAGTCGCATCACAAGACGCGGCGGCGAACGTCCAAGCCGGCCAAATCAGTCAGGACGTCGAGGAGCCAGGCGGTGGCGCCTGCCGAGGACGCCGCCGAGGATGACGATACAGACGAGTCGGCGGAAGACGACGACACCACGAACGAGACCACGAAGAACGAGAGCAAAAAGAACGAGGGCAAGAAGAACGAGGCCAAGAAGGAGCTCGCGAAGGGTAAGGGCAAGGCAAAGGCCAAAGCGAAGCCCGCCGAAGAGGAGGACGACGGCGAGCGCGAGGCGTCCGACGAACGGGGCGGAGACGACGACGAAAGCGACGGCGAGGCGCCCGTCGTGCGCCGCAAGGCCCGCCACGCGCGGGCCGCGGCGGGCGGGGCCGTCGCGGTCGAGCTCTCGGCGGGACCGCGGGCCGTTCACCGCAGCTTCACCTTCAACGATCCGCTCTCGAACTACGTCCCGACGGCCGCGAAGCCGTACTCGTACGTGCTGCCGGCCGGGCCAGTGCCGTTTGTCGAGCTCGGCCTGTATCCGGGGGCGTTCGGGGCGCGCGGGCTCGCGGCGAACCTGGGCCTGGTCGCGCGCTACGAAAAGCTCCTCAGCACGACGACGGCGGGCGCGGGACCGACGGCCAACACGTTCGGCCAGCAGCTCGAGGTGGGCGCGCGCGGGCGCGTTCCGCTGGGCGATCACGAGTTGGGTCTCGGCGCCGCCTACGGCAAGCAGGCGTTCCACGTGAGCGAGACCGACCCCGGCCCGGCGGGCGGCTCGCAGATACCCAACGTCGACTACAGCTTCGTCGCGCTCGGCGCCGACGCGCGCGTGCGCCTCGCCCCCATCGAGCTCGGCGCGCACGTCGGCACGCGGCTCGTCTACAACACGGGGTCGCTCGCGAAGAACTGGTTCCCGACGACGAAGACGACGGCCCTCGAGGCGGGCATCTCGATCGCGTACAGCATGTCGTCATTTTTCCAGGTGGTGGCGGGCGCGGACCTGCTGCGCTACGGCTTCGCGTTCAACCCCGTTCCTCCGGGCAACGCCCTCGTCGCAGGGGGCGCGATCGATCAGTACATCTCGGGCTTCCTCGCGCTGCGCGTGTCGATCAGCGGCGGCTGAAGCGCCGGCGGCGGGTCGAGAGCGCCCGTCCGCGGTCAGCGTCACGAGCATGCGCTCGAGCACGTCGAGGTCCATGGGCTTCGTGAGGTGGGCGTCGAAGCCGGCCGCGGCCGCGCGCGCGCGATCCTCGGGCTGCCCGTAGCCGGTGAGCGCCACGAGGAACATCTCCGAGCCGACGGCGGCGCGCACGCGCCGGGCGACCTCGAAGCCGTCGATGAGCGGCAAGCCGATGTCGACGAGGGCGATATCGGGCCGGACAGCGAGGGCCCGCGCGACGCCCTCGACGCCGTCGATGGCGACGTGGACGTCGTGGCCGAGGCTCTCGAGCAGCTCCTGAAGCGTCTCGCGATTGTCCGCGCCGTCCTCGACGATGAGGATGCGACGCCGAGGGACCTTCCAGTCGGTGCGGGGCGTGAGGTCGTCGGCGTCGGGCGCGAGCGGCTCCGCGAGGGGGAGGCGCACCGTGAAGGTCGTGCCGCGCCCGAGGCCCGGGCTCGTCGCCGCGACGGCGCCGCCGTGGAGACGCACGAGCGTGCGCACGACGCTGAGCCCGAGGCCCATCCCGCCCTGGGCGCGATCGAGCGTGCGCTCGGACTGAGTGAAGGGCTCGAAGATGCTGCGCAGGGCGTCCGCGTGGATGCCCATCCCCGTGTCGGCGACGCGCAGGACGGCCTCGCCGTCATCGGGGCTCGTCTCGACGCTGATCGCGACCCGCCCGCCCGTGGGCGTGTACTTGAGCGCGTTCGTGAGCAGGTTGTTGACGATCTGCTCGAGGCGCACGCGATCGCCGAGCACGAAGACGGGCCCGCCCGAGGCTTCGAAGAAGAGCTCGAGGCCCCGCTCGTGGCTCGCGCGGCGGCTCTCCTCGACGAGGCCGAAGCACACGGCGCCGAGATCGGTGGGCGTGCGCTGGAGCGCGATCTTTCCCGTCGTCACGCGGGCGACGTCGAGCAGGTCGTCGACGAGCCGCGTGAGGTGGTGGATCTGCCGGTCGATGACCGCGACGGGCCGCTCGAGGCGCCGCACCGTGTCCTCGTCGCGCTGGAGCATCTGCGCGGCGTTGCGCAGGGCGCCGAGCGGGTTGCGCAGCTCGTGTCCCAGCATCGCCAGGAACTGATCGCGCTGCCGCACCTCGCGGTCGCGCTCCTCGAGCGCGTCGCGCGCCGCGTACTGCCTGGCGCGCGCGCGTAGCGCCGCGCGCACGGCGCTGATCATCGTGAGCATGTGCAGCGGCCGTTCGAGCGCCGTGACGTTGCCGAGGCCACCGAACGTCTCGAGGGCCCGCTGGTTCTCGCGCGCCGTCGCGGCCCGCTCCGTAAAGATCAGGAAGGGGAAGTCGGACCACGGCGGCTGCGCGCCCAGGATGTCGACGAGCTCGGCGACGATTTCCGGCGACAGGGCATCCTCGGCGACGAGCGCGGCGCCCGCGCCCGCCGCGACGCGCGTCGTGAGCGTCTCCCCGTCCTCGCAGACGACGACCTGGATACCCGCCTGCTCGAGAGCGCGCGCCGCGAGCGCCGCGTCTCGGCCCGCGGGCGTCAGGACGAGGACGGCGTATTCGCGGTCATCCCCCTCAGCGGGCATGCCTTTCCCAGTCGGCGGCCCCCGGGTCCAGCGTCGGGACGCCCGTGAGGATGCCTTGGAAGCGCTGCAGGGGCTCGCCGACGCGCACGCCGTCGGAGCCGAGCAGCAGCTCCCGGATCGTGTGCTCGTGACGACCCGTGCGCTTCTTGAGCACCGAGATGGCCTTCTTGAGCTGCCCGTGCGCCTCGAAGTGGCGAAGCACGAGCACGGTGTCGGCCAGGTAGCTCACGTCGGCCGGGCTGTTCATCGTGGGTCCGAGCAGACCGTGCTGCGAGACGACGGCGATCGTGAGGACGCCTTGTTGTCCGAGGAAGGTGAGCAGCTCGTGGAGCTGCAGCACGAGGAACGACTCGTCGGGCATGGCGTTGAGGTAGCCGTTGAGGCTGTCGATGATCACGCAGCGGACGCCCTGGTTCTCTACCGTCTCGCGCACCTCGTCGGCGAATTGCCCGGGGGGCATCTCGGCGGGATCGATCTGGCGGGCGATGATCTGGCCCGCGTCCATGTGGCGCTGCAGGTTGTAGCCCATGGAGCGGGAACGGGCCATCATCGTGGGGAGGCTCTCGTCGAAGGCGTACATCGCGACTCGCTCGCCGCGCGCCACCATGGCCGACGCCCACAGCGTCGCGATCGACGACTTGCCCGTGCCGGCCGGACCGAGCAGCAGCGTGCTCGTGCCGCGATCGAGGCCGCCGTCGAGCATGGCGTCGACGCCCGGGACGCCGCTCGGCACCGCGCCGCGCTCGAAGGGACGCGCGTGCTCGGCGGCCACGAGCCGCGGGTAGACGCGCAATCCACCGCGCTGGATGTCAAAGTCGTGATAGCCGCCGCGGAAGGCCACGCCGCGCAGCTTCGTGACGCGAACACGCCGGCGGTGCGCCCCGTAGAGCGGCGCGAGCTGTTCGAGGCTCAAGACGCCGTGGGCGATGCTCTGCAGGTGCGAGTCACCTGTCGACCCCGAGCGGTCGTCGAGGAGCAGGACGGTCGAGCCGCGCCCCGCGAAGTATTGCTTGAGCGAGAGCACCTCGCGGCGATAGCGAAGAGGGCTCTGCGCGAGCAGGCGGATCTCCGAGAGTGAGTCGAGAACGACGCGTTGGGGCTTGATGCGCGCGCAGAGATCGATGACCCCCTTGGTGGTCTCGGCGAGCTCGACCTCGGAAGGGTGGAAGAGCGTGTTCTGCTCGTCGCTCCCGAAGGCGTCGGGCGCGGAGAGCTCATAGAGGTCTATGCCGTCGAGCGACCACTCGTGCGAGCTCGCGACGGCGTGCAGCTCCTCCTTCGTCTCGGACAGGGTCACGTAGACCACGCGTTCGCCGAGGCGTGCTCCCTCCATGAGGAATTGCAACGCGAGCGTCGTCTTGCCGACGCCGGGGTCGCCTTCAACGAGGTAGAGGCGTCCGCGCGGGAAGCCGCCGCGTAGGATGTTGTCGAGCCCCGCGATACCGGTCAGCGCGGGCGACGAGTCGACCATTGACATTGATGCAGCCTGGTCATGGCCCGGGCGCTTGTCCAGGGGTGGCCGGACAGATACGTATCTTTTCCGTTTCGCGGCGATACCGGCGACGTATCGCGCGGACGGTGGGCTGCGCGAGAACCGCCTCCGCCCCGCCGACCACCGAAGTGAGCGCGCGCGGGTCTAGTCCTTCAGCCATTCGGAGTGGACGAAGCCCCGCTCGGGGTGGTCGATGCGTTGGTAGGTGTGAGCACCGAAGGCGTCGCGCTGCGCTTGCGTGAGGTTCTGCGGCAGCCGCGCCGTGCGCGTGCTGTCGAAGTAGGCGAGGCTCGCGGAGAACGACGGCGTCGGGATGCCCAGCGTCTGTGCGACGCCGAGCGCGCGCCGCCAGCTCGGCTGCGCGGCGTGCATGCGCCCCTCGAACTCCTCGTCGACGAGGAGATTCGTCAGGTCGGGCGCGCGCTCGTAGGCGCGCATGATGTCGTCGAGCAAGCGCGCGCGGATGATGCAGCCGCCCTTCCAGATGCGCGCCATCTCTTTGAGGGAGATGTTCCATTTGTAGGCTTCGCTGCCGGCGCGGATGAGCTGCATACCTTGCGCGTACGAGCAGATCTTCGAGGCCAGGAGCGCGTCGTGCACGGCCCCGAGCAGGGCGTCCTTCTCGGAGTCGGGCGGCGGGGCTCCCGCGACGCCGCGGATGCGCTTGGCGGCGGCGACGCGTTGATCCTTCATGCTCGACAGCACGCGCGCGTCGATGGCCGCCGTGATGGTCGGGATGGGGACGCCGAGGTCGAGCGACAGCTCGGCCGTCCACTTGCCCGTGCCCTTCTGGCCGGCCTTGTCCTGCACCAGGTCGACGAGAGGCTTGCCGGTCTCCTCGTCCTTGAAGGCGAGGACCTTGGCCGAAAGCTCGATGAGAAAAGAGGCGAGGGGCCCCTCGTTCCACTTCGCGAACACCTCGGCGATCTGGGGCGCCGACATGCCGAGGCCGCGCGACATCACGTCGTAGGCCTCGGCGATGAGCTGCATGTCGCCGTACTCGATGCCGTTGTGGACCATCTTCACGAAGTGGCCGGCGCCGTCGGGACCGACGTGCGTCACGCACGGCCCCGAGTCGGTCTTCGCGGCGATCGACTCGAGGACCGGCTGGAGGCGCTCCCAAGCCGAGGTCGTGCCGCCCGGCATGAGCGCGGGGCCGCGCCGCGCGCCCTCCTCGCCGCCCGAGACGCCCATGCCGACGAAGTTGATGCCGAGCTTGGACAGATCGGCCTCGCGGCGCCGCGTCTCCTGGAAGTGCGTGTTGCCGCCGTCGATGACGATGTCGCCCTTGTCGAGGATCGGCTTGAGCTGCTCGAGCACGGAGTCGACCGGCTTGCCCGCCATGATCATCATCAAGATGCGGCGCGGCCGCTCGAGGGCGCCCACGAGCTCGGCCAGGGACTTCGTGGCCGTGAGCGTTCGGCCCGCGCCGTCGGCCATGAACTTCTCCGTCAGCGCCGGCTCGAGGTTCCAGACCGCCACGGGGAAGCCGTGGTCGTTGATGTTGAGGGCCAGGTTGCGGCCCATGACGGCCAGGCCGATGACGCCGAACTCCGATTTTCCTTGCGTGGACATTCCAAACCTCCTGAAGCGTCCCTCACCTAGGCGATCTGCCAGGGCGGGTTGTGCGGCAGCAGTTTCATGAATTCCTCGATGAGGGAGGACTCGTAGGCACCTGCATAGGTCTTCGAAAAGAAGCGCTCGATGCCCTCCCCCACGAAGCGTTCCCACGACGCCTCTTCGGCGCCGGGGTTGATCGGATAGAAGAGGGCGCCCACGTCGCGCGCCGCCTTGAGGTCGCCGGGCGCGTCGCCCACCATGAGCACCTGGTCCGGGCCGTACTTGCCCTTGGCCGCCAGCGTGAGGTGCTCGGTCTTCGAGCCCATCTCCTGGCCGGCGATGAGGGCGACGTGCTCGTCGATGCCGTGCTCGGCCCACTCACGCACGAGCGCCTCGCCGGGCGTCGCGGAGACGACCATGACGTCGGCGCGCTCGCCGAGCTTGAGCAGACTCTCGACGAGGCCCGGGAAGGGCGGCAGGTGGTGCACCGTCTCCTCCACGAACTGGTTGACGAGCTTCGACCACGCCAGGAGCTTGTCGAGCTCTTCCTTCGCGGGGCCCGACGCGGCGGCGGCCACCGCCGCCAGGCGCGCGTTCGAGAGGTTGCTCTCCGACTCGACCCAGGCGCGCGTCGCGGCGAGCGCGGGCACGGCCACGCCGCTGCGCTTCACACGGGGCATGTCGCGCAGGTGATCGATGGCGAAGAGGATGGCCCTGAAGCGGTTGCAGCCGCGGTTCTGCGAGTAGAGGTTCACGAAGTCCCAGGCCTCGTGCACCTGGCGCGAGACGGCGGCCAGGCCGTACGCGCGCACGAGCGCGACGCTGAAGCAGTCGTTGTGCTTGACCTCCATCGAGTTGAAGGCGCAACCATCCGAGTCGATGCCGACGAAGAACTTCTTCCCAGGCTTAAACTGCTTGAGCTTGCGCTGGGGATCTTCGGCGGCCATGCGTGCGTCCTCGTGGCGAGCGGACAAGACTCCGCGAGGTCAGGGCCTGGGTCAAGCCGCGCCAGCTCCGGCGTCACGGGCGGGCGCGCCGCGGCGTTGCGGCGACATTTTGCGTCGGACGGCGGACGCTATAAAACGGAGCGATGAAGATTTCCCGGCGCACCGGAGGCGCGGGCTGGCTGGTGGCGCTTGGCGCCCTCGCCCTCGCGGGCTGCGCGACGGCGCGCGTCTCGGCGGAGAGGCGGCCGGACGGCACCGAGCACCTGCGCTGCATGACGGCGTTGCCAGCCTGTCTGGGCGAGGCCGAGCGGCTGTGCCAGGGCCGGCACTACATCGTCCTGCGCGCCCTCGACGAGCACGACCACCGCGGCGCCCAGCTCGACAACGACGCGCGCTCGAGCGAGGCCAT